>NZ_JAPFQV010000028.1:0-75172 GCF_033804685.1 Micromonospora sp. RTP1Z1 | reverse complement strand
CACGGTCCGAGACTACGAACGGCTACCCGACCACCACGCCGCGATGGTCCAATGGGCCATGATCATCGTCATGACCCGCCGCCTCGCCCGCCACCAACCCACCTGAAACCCTTATTTACCAGGCTCTTAGGAACCTCGGCAAACCCAGGCGAGGATGTGACACGCCATCTCCTCCATCGGCTGGAGCCTACGTCGCCCTAACGCAATGCCGGTCCGCGAGACCACCAACGAATCTTGAACCGGCCGCGGTCCCGGCGCTAGCGTGAACGGAGTCAGGCGGTGTCCAGACGACCGCGCTGGTGCAGGACGAACAGCAGCGCCATGGCCGGCACGACGAGCAGGAGCGCCGCGGCGGCGACGAGGGTGAGCGACACCAGGGTGGCGTCGGGAGCCGCGGCCTCGTCGATGCGTAGGTGGGTGCCCAGTAGGTACGGGTACTGCGCGACGCCCCAGCCGACCACCACCGTGCCGGCCGCGCTGACGGCGAGCGCCTGCAGCACCCTGGGTGCCGCCTGGTGCAGCAACGCGATGCTGGCCAGCCCGCATGCCGCGGAGACCAGCACCAGCGGCAGGCCGCGGCCGGTCAGCCCGGAGAACAGACGCCCGGCGTCGGCGTGCAGGATGGCGATGCCCGCCAGTGCCACGGCGCCGGTCGCCACGGTGCTGGCCTGGGCCCGGCGGCGGAACCAGCGTTCCAGGCCGGCGTCGGCGTAGGTACGGGCCTCGGCGGTGAGGAACACCGCGGCGACGAACGCGCATACCCCAACCGCGAGCACCCCGCCGAGCAGCGAAGTCGGGTTGACCCAACTGGTCACGGGGTTGCCGTGTCCGTCGGAGGGCACCCGCCCGGAGGCGATCCCGCCGACGACCGTGCCGAGGAAGAACGGCGTGATCACCGACGAGGTGGCGAACGCCGCCCCGGTCGCCCGCTGTTGGTCGGTCTTCACCACCACCTTGCGGAAGGCGAACCCGCTGCCGCGGACCACGATGCCCAGCGCGGCGAGGCCCAGCGGGATGTAGAGCGTGGTCATGATCGCGGCGAACGCGGACGGGAAGCCGGTCCAGAGCATCACCAGGCAGAAGATCAGCCACACGTGGTTGGCCTCCCACACCGGTGCCAGCGTGTGGTCGATCAGGTGCCGCGGGGCCCGCCCGCGTCGCGCACCACCGGCGGTGAGGTCCCAGAAGCCTGCACCGTAGTCCGCACCGCCGAGCACGGCGTAGGCGGTGACGCCGATGAACAGCACGACGGCGGCGAACGTACTCACGCCTGATCTCCCGCAGGCGCGGACTCCGAGGCCCGGGGCGGCCCGTAGGGCACGTCCGTCTCGGTAGCCCCGCCCTGGTCGCGCCAGCGGCGGCGCAGCAGCCGCAGGACGTACACGGTGGTGGCGCCGACCGCGGCATACAGCGCGACGATGGCGGCGAAGAACAGCCACAGGTTGCCGGACGTGGCGACCGCGTCCCGGGTGAGGAGGTGACCGACGATCGTCCACGGCTGCCGGCCGACCTCGGTGACCACCCAGCCCGCCTCCAGCGCCACCACCGCGAGCACGCCACTGATCGTGGTCGCCCGCAGGAACCATCTGCTGCGCGGCAGGTCACGGCGGCGCCACCAGGCCAGGGCATACCAGGCGGAGAGGGCCAGCAGCGCCGTGCCGATACCGACCATGACGTCGAAGCTCAGGTGGACGATCGCGACCAGGCGGTCCGGCGGCCGCACCTCGGCGGGGATGGCGTCCAGGCCCCGGATGCGGGTGGCCGGCGAGTAGCCGGACAACAGCGAGGCCCCCGAGGGAATTTTGATGCCGCCGTGCACCTCCCCGTTCGAGTAGTAGCCGCCCAGCACCTCCGGCACGTGGGTGCCCGTGGTCGGGACGGCCTCGATCGCGGCGAACTTCGCCGGCTCGTTCCGGAAGACCTCGCGCGCGGCGAGGTCGCCGACGAAGATCTGCAGCGGGGTGGCCAGCGCCGCGACGGTCAGCGGGATCGCCAGGCCGAGCCGGTGGTACCGGTCGCGGCGGCCGCGCAGCATCCCGGCCGCGTACACGCCGGCGACGACGAACCCGGCGACCATGTACGCGGCCAGCAGCATGTGGATGGCCTCGTACCAGAACGCGCCGTTGAAGATCACCTCCAGTGGGCGGACCTCCACGATCTTGCCGTCCCGCATGGTGAACCCGCCCGGCCGGTTCATCCAGGCGTTCGCCGCGACCACCGACAGCGTGCCGCCGATCCCGGAGAGCACCACCGGCACCCCGGTCCAGAAGTGTGGCCATGGGCGCATCCGCCGCCACCCGTAGACGTAGATGGCGACGAAGATCGCTTCCAGGAAGAAGAACAGGCCCTCGATCGCGAATGGGATGCCGAACGCCGCGCCGTAGTTGCCCATCAGTCGCGGCCAGAGCAGCCCGAGCTCGAACGACAGCACCGTGCCGGAGACGGCGCCGACGGCGAACAGCACCGCTGCCACCTGTGACCAGCGCCGGGCCAGCAGCAGCGCAGTCTCGTCGTTCCGGCGGATGCCGCGGGCGTTCGCGATCAGCATCAGGAATGTGAAGGCCACCCCGAAGGGCACCAGGATGATGTGGAAGCCGAGGGTGAAGGCCATCTGCTCGCGTGCCGGCAGCAGCTGCGCCGGATCGGCGAGCACGAGGCTGGCGCCGAGGGGCACCAGTGACAGGCCAGGCATGGCGCGTGTTACCCGTTGACGGCGGCCGGAAACGTACCGATGGGGTGAGGATTAGGGCGGTTCATACGGCTACGTCGACCTGGCTCTTCGGGCCGACCGCCCTCACGCCCGAGCAGTTACCACCGATGTCTCCCACGACAATGCACACTCTGGCCGTCGTTGACCAGGCAGATAGTCCTTAGAAGGAGGAGAGACGGTGCCTACCATCACCGAGGACATGCGACGGGTCGTCGACCAGGCGATGCTCTCGTTCGTCGCCACCGTAGGCGCGGACGGCCCGCCTAACCTGTCACCAAGGGATCGGTACGGGTGTACGACGACGAGCACTGATCCCTATGGATATTGCCTTGCCGACCACGATGGCGAGCATGGAGGCGGACCCCCACGTTGAGGTCAACTTGATCGATGTGGTCCGGCGGCGGGGGATACCGCTCAAGGGGCAACGCGTCGATCGTTCCGCCCGGCCAACTAGTGTCCTGAGTCGTTAATTCGCCGGCAGTACGTGGCGAGGCTGTTGAGGATGTCGTCGGCGGTTCTGGTCCAGACGAAGGGTTTCGGGTCGGTGTTCCACGCGTCGATCCAGGTGCGGACGTCGGTTTCGAGTTCGGCGAGGCTGCGGTGGCTTGACCTGCGGAGCTTGCGGTTGGTCAGTTCGGCGAACCAGCGTTCGACGAGGTTGAGCCAGGACGCCGAGGTCGGGGTGAAGTGCAGGTGGAAGCGGGGATGGGCGGCCAGCCACCGCTGCACGGCCGGGGTCTTGTGGGTGGCGTAGTTGTCCAGGACCAGGTGCAGGTCCAGCTCTGCGGGGGTGTTCGCGTCGATGGTCTTCAGGAACTTGAGGAATTCCTGGTGGCGGTGCTTGCGGTGGACCTGCCCGATGACCGTGCCGGTGGCGACGTCGAGCGCGGCGAACAGGCTGGCTACGCCGTGGCGGACGTAGTCGTGGGTCTGCCGGGCGGGAACGGTGGGCATCATCGGCAGCATCGGCCGGGTCCGTTCCAGGGCCTGCATCTGCGACTTCTCGTCCACGCACAACACCATCGCCTTGACCGGCGGATCGAGATACAGGCCCACCACGTCACGGACCTTCTCCACGAACAACGGGTCAGCCGACAGCTTCCACGTGTCCACCAGATGCGGCCTGAGGCCGAACGCCCGCCAGATCCGCGACACCGCCGTCTGCGACAACCCGGCGGCCTTGGCCATCGACCGCGTCGACCAGTGACTGTCCAGGTTGGACGGCTGCTGCTCCAGCGTCCGCACGATGACCTCTTCGACCCGGTCGTCGCTGATGCGGCGAGGCGCCCCAGGCCGCGGTTCGTCGGTCAACCCCTCCAACCGGCGGGCTAGAAACCGGCTACGCCACTTGCCCACCATGTCCCGCGAGACACCCAACCGCTCCGCGACGCGCGTGTTGACCAGGCCATCGGCGCACAACAACACGATCTTCGACCGCAACGCCAACGCCTGCGACGACTTACCCCGCCGCGCCCACCGGGTCAGACACGCACGCTCGTCATCACTCAGTTCCACCACACCACGCGGACGACCAGCCATCCCGACAGCCTACTATCTGCCGGCGAATTAACGACTCAGGACACTAGCGTACGAGTGGCTGAACAGCTCGCTACTGCAGGCGAACGGGCCCGGCTATCCCGCCCACCGCGCGGCCCTGATCCGAGTGGAGCGGGTGTTGCCGATCATGTTGCCCGCCTACATATTCGGTAACGCCGAGGACACCGACCTCGTCGAGTCCTGGAGTGCGCGACACGTCCCCGTGCGCCAGGACCCGGCCGGCCCGGTGGGAAGGGACACCGATGGCGGGTCTGCCTGACACGATGCTGGCGGCGTACCTCACCGAACTCGGGGGCCCAGAACGCATCCGGATCTGCCACCTCGCCCAACCACCACCGCAGCCACACCTCAGTTGGCGGCAAGCCACCCGTCACCTGCGTAAGCAACGGTGCTGGGCGATACACCTAGTCGGCGACGTGGATGACGATCTTGCCGCGGCGTTTGGCCGTCTCGAGCGCCTCGTAACCTGAGCGCGTCTCAGTGAGGGGCAGCACGCGGTCCAGCACCGGCCTCAACCGGCCGTTATCGACGAACTCGGCGATGGAACGCAACGCGTTCTGGTCGGGCTCGACGATGAAGTACACGCCACGGACGCCGTGCCGGGCTGCTTCCTGCTGGTCGGGTGGAGTGACGAGGGTGACCAGGACACCGCCCGGTTTCAGGACCGACCAGGACCGCGACTGCGTGGCTCCTCCGACAAGATCAACAACCACGTCCACGTCGCGAACGTGATCCTCGAAGCGGTCGTGCGCATAGTCGATAACCTGCTCGGCACCCAGACCCTTGACGAATTCTAGGTCGGCCGCCGCCGCCGTGGCGCTCACGCGAGCACCGAGGCCGGCCGCGAGCTGCACCACGAAGATCCCCACGCCGCCGGCGCCGCCCTGCACCAGCACGTGCTGGCCGGCCTGCAGGTCAGCGTGATCCACCAGGGCCTGCCAGGCACTCAACGCAGCCAATGGGAGCGCTGCGGCGTGGTCGTGGTCAACGCTGGCGGGTTTGGCCGCCAGGACGGGCGCGGGCAGGGCGACGTACTCGGCCGCCGCGCCATCGCGGGTGAAAGGGATCAAGCCGTAGACGGCCTCCCCCACGGCGGGGCTCTCCACCCCCGCCCCGGACGCCGCGACGACTCCGGAGAACTCGTGCGACGGGATGATCGGGGTGCGCTCGGGTCCTGTCCCGTCCAAGCTGTGCGTCCAGGTTGCCGACCAGGTGAGTTCAGTGGGTGTCATGGAAGCAGCCTTCACGGCCACCAACACCTCACCAGGCCCCGGCTCAGGCCGCGGCGCCTCCTCGTACACGAGTTGCTCCGGCCCGCCCCTGGTGTGAGCTCTCACGGCGTGCATCGTGCTCATCCGACGGCTGCTCCCTCCGACCGCATTCGATCAGCCCACCGGCCGCCCCTTGGCGATAAACCGCAGGCCAACTCCCGCATTATCTGGCCGTTCGGCAGCCGCGAGGCCGGACTTCCGTCATCCCCTTGCCCCTCGGCGCAGAAAGCACGCTGGATTGGGCAAGCTGCTCACCTATCCTGGCGGGCGGCGCTATACCGCAAGACGAACCCGCCCTTGGCGCCGGCTACGCCCTGCTGCAGTTCGGTCTCGGCGGCCACCAGCAGGAGCTGAGTCTGATCGACCGCCGCTACGCTGACGCCGTGCCGGCCGCGCCGGGCAGCGCGGTCCTGTACTGGCACGCGGACGACCTGGCCGGCGCCGTGCGGGAGCTGCTGGCCGTCGGGCGCGCGAGCACCAGCCGATCAACGAGCGCGGCTCGGGGATCGGCTTCGTCACCGCCTCGGTGAGCGGCTATGTCGGGCAGCAACTCCCACAGCAGTCGCTCGTCACGGTGGATCACGACGGTGCCCCAGAAACCCATCCTCGACTCCGATCCAGCTTCTCCCGGCGAAGGCGCCCGTGCGTCAACGTTCGCCGATCATGCCGAACCGGCATCCGCTCACGGCCGCCGATAGAGCTTCACGTCCCTGTACCGCTCGGAAACCTGATTCTGGCCCCTGAAGTGCGGTTTTGTGCGGGGCGGATCAACCGTCCCCGGGCATCGTGGCGGGCATGTTCCTGTCCTTCGGCTACCTGATCCTGTGTCAGATCCTGCGGCTGGTGGTGCAGTGCTTACGTGGCGAGCGGTCGAAGGACATCGAAGTCCTGGTGTTGCGTCATCAGGTCGCGGTGTTGCGCCGGCAGGTCGCACGTCCGGACCTGGAGCCGACCGACCGAGCCGTGCTGTCAGCCCTGTCTCGGCTGCTGCCTCGTACCCGCTGGTCGACGTTCTTCGTCACCCCGGCAACCTTGCTGCGGTGGCACCGTGAGCTGGTCGCCAGGAAGTGGACCTACCCGCAACGACGACCCGGGCGTCCTCCGATACGGGCAGAGATCCGTGCCTTGGTGCTGCGCCTGGCCTGGGAAAACCCGACCTGGGGCCACCGCCGGGTTCAGGGCGAACTGCTCAGGCTTGGCTATCGGGTCGCGGCCAGCACGGTGTGGACCATCCTGACCGCCGCCGGTGTCGACCCGGCTCCGCGTCGTGGCGGGCCGACCTGGACCAAGTTCCTGACCACCCAGGCCAAAGGCATGCTCGCCTGCGATTTCCTGCACGTGGACGATCGGTCTGACCCGCATCTACGTCCTGTTCCTGATGGAGATCGGCACCCGGCGAGTTCACATTCTCGGCGCCACGAGGCATCCGACAGGGGAGTGGGTCAACCAGCAGGCCCGGAACCTGATGTTGGATCTCGGCGACCGAGTCGCCCGGTTCAGGTTCTTGATCCGCGACCGTGACAGCAAGTACACCGCCGCCTTCGACGACGTCTTCACCACCGAAAGCATCGAGGTCCTGCGCACTCCGCCTCGGGCGCCGAGGGCGAACGCGTACGCGGAGCGGTGGGTACGCACGGTCCGCCGTGAATGCCTCGACCGGATGCTGATCTACAACCAACGTCACCTACTGGCCACCCTCGAGGAGTACGTGGCCCACTACAACGACCACCGGCCGCACCAAGCCCGGCACCAACAACCGCCCGACGCCGCCGACACACCGCCCCCATCGGTCGCCGACATGGACGCCGCACGAGTGCGCCGCAGGAAGATCCTCAACGGACTGATCAACGAATACTCCCAGGCCGCGTAGCTGTGACCGACTTTCCGAGCGGTACAGGTCGACCAATACGGGCAGGTCATCGACGTGCTGGTGTCAGCCCGCCGCGATGCCGGCGCGGCCCAGCGGTTCTTCCGGCGGGCGCTATCGACGTTGAGGGTGACGCCCGGCGAGGTGGTCACTGATGCTGCCGCGGTCTACCCCGCGGTGCTCGATGAGTTGATCCCGTCGGCGTGGCATCACGTCGAGCAGTACGCCAATAATCGGATCGAGGCTGATCACAGTCGACTGAAACAGCGGTTGAGACCGATGCGCGGGTTGCGAACCGACAAGACAGCACAAGTGATCATCGCCGGGCACGCCTTCAGGCAGCATCTGCGCCGCGGACACTACGAGCTCGCCGTCGATGCCCCGCCGGATACGCGGTTCGCCGCTGCGTTCGCCGAACTCGCCCTGGCGATCTGACCACGCAACCGACACAGGTTCAACACGTCCCTCGATCCTATGACGCAACAGTGCCCTCCTTTCTGCGGTCAGAACGGGTAGGCCGGGGCCTGGCCGCGGACCGTGACCCAGCGGGTCTCGGTGAACGCCTCGACGTTGGCGGCGGCGCCGCCGAAGCGGGATCCGGTGCCGGATGCGCCGACACCGCCGAACGGCGCGTTGGCCTCGTCGTTGACGGTCTGGTCGTTGATGTGCACGATGCCGGTCGGCAGTCGGTCGGCCAGGGCCAGACCCTGCATCACGTCGCGCGTGACGATGCCCAGCGACAGGCCGTACTCGCCGGCCGCGGCCAGCCTGGCCGCCTCGTCGAGGTCCGCGAAGCGGGCGACCGGCGCAACCGGGCCGAAGACCTCCTCGGCGAAGGCGGGCGTGTCCGCGGCGGCGTCGGCCAGCACCGTGGCGCCGTAGAACAGCCGGTCGTAGGTGCCGCCGGCGGCGACCCGCGCGCCGGCGTCGGCGCTGGCCCCGACCAGGGCGTGGATCTTGTCTCGCTGGCCGGCGTCGATGACCGGGCCGATCGCAACCTGTTCCCGGGCGGGATCGCCGACCGGAAGCTTCGCGGCCTTGTCGGCGAGCCGCTCCACGAAGTCGTCGTAGAGGCGTTCATGGACGAGGTGCCGGCCGGTGGTCATGCAGATCTGGCCCTGGTGGAAGAAGCTGCCCCAGGCGGCGAGGTTGACCGCCTCGTCGACGTCGGCGTCGTCGAGGACGATGAGCGCGGAGTTGCCGCCGAGCTCGAGGTGGGCGCGCTTGAGGTGTCGCCCGGCGAGCTCGCCGACGCGGCGGCCGGCGCCGGTGGAGCCGGTGAACGAGATGACGCGGACCAGCGGGTGGGTGACGATGGCCTCGCCGACGTCGGCGCCGCCGGGCAGGACCTGCAGCAGACCGGGCGGCAGGCCGGCCTCCTCGAAGATCCGGGCGATGGTGACGCCCCCCGTGACCGCGGTGCGCGGGTCCGGCTTGAGGATGACCGCGTTGCCCAGGGCGAGAGCCGGCGCGACCGAGCGGATGCCCAGGATGATCGGCACGTTGAACGGGGCGATGACCCCAACGACGCCGGCCGGCACCCGCTGGGCCATCGACAGGCGAGGCTGCTCACTGGGGATCAGTTCGCCGTAGGGGCGGGCGGGCAGCGCGGCCGCCTCGTAGCATTCCTGCTCCGCTACGTGCACGGCGAAACCGGCCATCCCGGGGATCGCGCCGACCTCGCGGACGTTCCACCACATGGCTTCCTCGGTGTGCTGCGCCCACAAGGCCCCGGCGCGGCGCAGCACGGCAGCGCGCTCGGTGTGCGGGGTCTGCGCCCAGGCGTGCTGCGCGGCGGCGGCGATCTCGGCAGCGCGGGCGACGTCTGCCGGGCCGGCGATGCCGATCCGGCCGAGCGACGCCCCCGTCGCGGGCTCGATGACGTCGCCCACTCCGCCGGAACCGGGCGCCCAGGACCCGCCGATAAAGATCTTGTCGTGCCAGTGTGACGTGTCCAGAAACACCTCGGGTTCCTTCCACTCGTTCGAGTGGTGCCGAATGTAGGCCCGCCGTTCGCTCACATCAACACGGTGTTTCAGACATTCGAACCCCGTTTCGAACGATCAGGCCTCGACGCGGTAGCCCATACGGGCGGAGATCTCCAATGTGGCTCTTCACAACGTGGGGTGTAGTTGGGGACCGAAATGCGCCGGGGCGCCCGTCAGGGATCGGCGCCGGCTCGATGCTGGCGGCGGCGCGTGATGCCGGATGGGCCGTCGGCGATAATGTCGGCGTGGAATATGTGTCCAGGGTGCCCGGTCCGCCGCTGGACGGGCTGATCGACGACCTCTACTACCTAGAGGGCGCTCCGCCGTACTCCCGGTTGATGCTGCCGGCGGCGCCCGCGCCATTGCTCATCGTCAACCTCGGGGCGCCGTTTCTCATCCGCGCAGGCACCGACGTAGACGCCGTGGAGTACGCCGACGGCTGCGCGGTTACCACGCCCACGCGTGCGTGGGAGTTCAGCTACCCAACCCCGACCCGGTCCGTGGGCGTCCACTTCAGGCCGTGGGGCCTGGCACCGTTCCTTCCGATGCCCGCGGCCGAGTTGTGCGACCGACCTGCGACGGTGGAGCAGATCTGGGGCCAGCCCGCTATCGCTGAATTGCGACACCGACTGACCTTGGCGGACGCACCGCACGAAATGCTGATGTTGCTCGAGGAGGAACTGGTGCGACGGCTGCGGGTGATCGACGGTCTTGACCTGGTCCGCCAAATGAGCAGCGCCGTCGCGGCGGCAGGCGGGACAGTGCCGATCAGCGACATCGGTGTGGCGGCCCGCGCCAGCAGCACGTATTTGGCGAAGCGGTTCAAGGCCGTAGTCGGTGTCACGCCAAAACGGCTGGCTCGCAGCTACCGCTTCAGCTCCACCGTGTTGGCGCTCGACGTCGCTGCACCGATCGACTGGGGAGACGTTGCCGCTGGCGCGGGCTACTTCGACCAGGCCCACTTCGTGCGCGAGTTCCGGGAGTTCACCGGGCTCACGCCGACCCGGTACGCCGAAGTCCGGCGGCGATTCCTGCGCGATCATCCCGACCACGTCCTGGACGGCTGGCCGCTCCCAGCCGATTGATTTCGTACAAGAGCGACAGCTCACGCCGCACAAGACTTGGGACTCCAAACAGAGGAGGAATCCATGGGGAAAGTGGTCATGAACGCGTCGGTTTCGGTGGATGGTTTCATCGCGGCTGAGAACGACGATCCCGGTCCGATCTTCGAGTGGCTGGTCAGCGGTGACGTGCCGTTGGACGACAGTGGCGTTCTGAAGGTGTCGCAGGCTTCGTTCGACTACGTCCGGCCGTACTGGGACGAGGTCGGGGTCACCGTTGCCGGCCGTCACGCCTTCGACATCACCGACGGCTGGGATGGGACGCCTCCGAGTGGGATCGACCATGTGGTCGTGGTGAGTCACCGTGGTGCGCCCGAGGGCTGGGACCTCCAGGCGCCGTTCCACTTTGTCGACGGCATCGAGGCGGCCGTGGCCAAGGCGCGGGAGCTTGCGGGTGACCGCACTGTCGAGTTCGCTGCTGGCGACGTCGGCGGCCAGGCGCTCGCGGCAGGTTGGGTCGACGAGGTACGCATGGACGTCGCACCCGTCGTGCTCGGGTCCGGTAAGCGTTACTTCGGCTCCGTCGACGCGCAGCACCTGCTGGAAGGCCCAGACTTAGTTGTTCAGGGCAACCGGGTGCTTCACCTGCGCTATCGGGTGCGCCGTTGACCGATCTGAGTGGGTACGCGAAGAAGACCGCTGCGACGGTGACACGAAATCGGGCGTCCGGCTGCGTTTGTGCATCGCTGCCCCGGGACGGAAGTCGTGGTCTTCCAGATTGGTACACCTCGACTTGTCTGACGCTACCTTTGCCTGCCCTGACCTGACCAAGTTCTGCCGGCTCGACGAGCTCGGCCTGGCCGTCACCGGCCAACGACTCAGGCCCGACCGTGCGGTGCTGGCATGCCGGGTCGTCGAGCCGGACCCGTGGTGCCGTCGCTGTGGTTGCGAAGGCGTACCGCGCGACACCGTGACCCGGGAGCTGGCCCACGAGCCGCTGGGCTGGCGGCCGACAATGCTCGTGGTGACCGTGCGCCGCTACCGGTGTACCGCTTGCGGTCACGTGTGGCGCCAGGACACCAGCCTCGCGGCTGAGCCGCGAGCGAAGCTGTCGCGTCGCGGGCTGCGGTGGGCACTCGAGGCGATCGTGTGTCAGCACCTGACCGTCGCGAGGGTCGCCGAGGGACTCGGGGTCGCGTGGAACACCGCCAACGACGCTGTCCTGGCCGAAGGCAAGCGGGTGCTGATCAACGACGCCACCCGGTTCGACGGCGTGGCCGCGATTGGGGTCGACGAGCACGTGTGGCGCCACACCCGCCGCGGCGACAAGTACGTCACCGTGATCATCGACCTGACCGGCATCCGTGACGGCACCGGACCCGCTCGGCTGCTGGACATGGTCGAGGGCCGCTCAAAGCAGGCGTTCAAGTCCTGGCTCGCCGACCGTGACCAGACGTGGCGCGACGGGGTGGAGGTGGTGGCGATGGACGGGTTCACCGGCTTCAAGACCGCCACCGCCGAGGAACTCCCCGACGCGGTTGCGGTGATGGATCCCTTCCACGTGGTCCGCTTGGCCGGCGACACCCTCGACCGGTGTCGCCGCCGGGTCCAGCAGGCCATCCACGGCCACCGCGGGATGAAGAATGACCCGCTCTACTCCGCCCGCCGGACCCTGCACACCGGCGCCGACCTGCTCACCGACAAGCAGACCGACCGGCTCGCCGCCCTGTTCGACGACGATGCCCATGTCGAGGTCGAGGCCACCTGGGGGATCTACCAGCGGATGATCGAGGCCTACCGCGAGCAGGACCGGGGTCGTGGCCGCGAGCTGATGGTCAAGCTCATCGACTCGATCAGCCACGGTGTGCCGAAGCCCCTCACCGAGGTCATCACACTCGGTCGAACGCTGAAGAAGCGCGCGGCCGACGTGCTGGCCTACTTCGACCGACCTGGAACGTCCAACGGACCGACGGAGGCCATCAACGGCAGGCTCGAGCACCTGCGTGGCTCCGCCCTCGGCTTCCGCAATCTCACCAACTACATCGCCCGATCCCTGCTCGAGACCGGCGGCTTCAGACCTCAACTACACCCTCATCTGTGATGAGCCTCCAATGCCATGCGGCGCAGCGGCCTCTCCAGATGGGAGACGATGGACTCCAGCGTGGAGGTCCAGGTCGTGAGGTGGGCGGCGACGTCTGATCGCTGCGACAACGCGGCCCGTCCGGTTGCGTACCGCCGTGGGCTGCTTGACCGCATGCTGATCTTCGGACGGCGCCACCCAGAGTCGGTGGTGGTCGAGTACGTCGACCATTACAACTCGCACCGTCCACATCGTCCGTTGGCACCGGCGCCGCCGCTCGGAGCTGCGCAACCGCCGGTCGCCATCGCCGGCGGGCGGGTGCTGCGGCGTGATCGCCTCGGCGGCCTGATTGGCGAATGCTCGCAGGCCGCGTAGAGTGACCGACTTTCTGGCACCCACACGCGTGAGCTTTCCGCACCGCCCGCTCACGCAGCTCCCGGGGATAAGGGGAAGGGCGTAACATGGCTCGATCCTCCACAGAGAGGTCGCGCCGCTACCAAGCCCGGGGCGGTTCAGTGAGCTTCTGCAGGTCTCGGGTCCGCGGTGGTGAATTGGGCGGTGAACCAGTGGGCGGCGTCGCCTCGCCGGCCGGCGGCCGCGATGGTGCGGCTGGCTGCCGTAGCGAGCCGGCGGTGCCGGCTGGGTAGTGCATCGTGCGCCAGGTCGTTCCAGTACAGCCCCCATGCTCCGGCGATGGCCGCGCCGATTCCCGGAGCCGACAGTGCCCGCGCGGTGAGTGCCAACGCAAGCGGATGCTTCACCATGCCGGCGTGGACCGGCACGTTCGTGCGATGGTGACGTATCGCGCCGTGCAGGTACGCCAGGTAGTGGCGGCCGGCGCAGCGCGGCCCCGCCTGGAG
Organism: Micromonospora sp. RTP1Z1; assembly: GCF_033804685.1. NCBI lineage: Bacteria > Bacillati > Actinomycetota > Actinomycetes > Micromonosporales > Micromonosporaceae > Micromonospora > Micromonospora sp. RTP1Z1. The sequence continues at coordinate 61,778 of NZ_JAPFQV010000028.1, read as the reverse complement.
GATGGCGTTCGCGGCGGCGTGGCCGCTGGCCATGGCCTGGGCGATGCCCTCGCCCTGCAGCGGATTGACGAGTCCGGCCGCGTCGCCGACGAGCAGCACGCCGTTCGCGGCCGGCGTGGTGCCGAGCACGCCCATCTTGAGCCAGCCGCCGGTGAGGGAGCGCGGTTTGGACCTGGGCAGCAGTCCTAGGCGTTCGAGATGGGCGAGGAAGTTGTCCAACTGCTCGCCGGCGTGGCGGCTCGCGACACGGTCGGACCCGAACGCGAGGCCGAGGCCCACATTCACGCCGCCGCCCGCCATCGGGAACGCCCAGCCGTAGCCGGGAAACAGTCGCCACCGTCGGGGCTCCCACAACACGATGTGGGGCAGGTCCATGTCGTCGTCGAGGTAGCCACGCAACGCGAATCCCCATAGGGCCTTCGCGGAGTCGGCCAGGCCAGCGCTGTGCGCTACTGAACTGGTCGCGCCGTCCGCGCCCAGGACCACGTCGCCGCGGATGGTGGCGCCGCCGCTGACCTGGACCCCGTCCACGACGCCCTGGTCGTACACGAGGCCGGTGACCCGTCGTTGCACCGGGATCGCGCCGGCCGCGACCGCCATGTCGAACAGCCGCGTGTCGAACTGCTCACGGGTGACGGCGATGGCGTGGTCGGCGTAGTTGCTGCCGGGTAGGGCGGGCAGCAGGACACGCCGGTTGTTGGGCGCCACGACAATCATGTCTTGCAGCGGCCGCGCTCCGGTTACCGAAACACCGAGCTCGTCGAGCAGGTGGACGCCGCGTGGGCCGACGAGATCGCCGCAGGCTTTCTCGCGGGGGAACCTGCGCCGGTCGACGAGTGCGACATCCACCCCGGCGCGGGCCAGGACAAGCGCGGCAATGCTTCCGGCTGGGCCCGCGCCGACCACTATGGCGTCGTGTCGTCGCATAGAGTGAGGCATACTCGCTGACATAGAGGAGGCGGTATGCGTAGCGTACAGCGATCCCGCGCTGAGCCCAACGCGTTCGCCAGAGAGCTGTTCAAGGACCTGCCGGCCCGGTACGACCTGCTCGCCGAGGTGCTCTCGTTCGGTCAAAACCACCGGTGGCGCCGCGCGATGGTGGACGCCGTGCTACGGATGAACGGCTCCTCAGGGCGGGTGCTGGACGTTGCCACCGGCACCGCGGGCGTCTCGCTCATGCTCACCGATCGCAGCGGTATGACCACGACTGGCATCGATGTCAGCGTGGACATGCTGCGGCGCGGCCAGAGTCGCGTCGCGCGCCGCGCCCGAGGCGACCGGATCCGTCTGGTGTTGGGAAAGGCTGAGCAACTTCCCTTTCCGGCCAGCACCTTCGACGCCCTCACCTTCACCTATCTGCTGCGGTATGTCGCTGACCCGGCCGCCACGCTGCAGGAGCTGTTCAGAGTTGTGCGTCCGGGCGGGACGGTTGCCAACCTGGAGTTCCTGGTGCCGAGCAACCCGGTGTGGAGGGCCGGCTGGGTCGGGTACACCCGCGTCGTGCTGCCGGCCGCGGGCTTCGTCACAGGTGGCCGTGAGTGGGCCAAGGTGGGCCGCTTCCTCGGACCCTCGATCAGTGAGCACTACCGCCGGTACCCGGTCGAATGGACCATCGCAGCGTGGGAGGCGGCCGGGGCCGAGGACGTGACCATTCGCCGGATGAGCCTCGGTGGCGGCCTGGTGATGTGGGGACGGAAGGCTCGTGGCTGACGAGTCTGCATCAGCGAGGGACGCCCGGCCGCCGGCCGGGCAGGGCCGTGCCGAGCCGGGCGTTGAACACGCGGCGGCTCCGGGTGCCGCGTTCTACGCCCGGCGTGGCGGCCGGGGGGCCGACTGGTGGACGGTGCTGCACCCGCCGTACACCGCGTGGCATGTCTCGTACGCGGTGCTTGGCGCACTGCTGGCACCCCACATCAACTGGCTGGTGCTCGGCGCCACCGCGCTGGCATTCTTTCTCGCAGTTGGACTCGCCGCGCATGCCCTGGACGAACTGAACGGCCGTCCGCTGGCCACCTCCATCCCCGACCGGGTGCTGTGGGCGGTTGCGATCGTGAGCTTGGCAAGCGCGGTCGCGCTCGGGGCGGTGACGATCGCGTACACCGGGCCGGTGCTCATCCCCTTCATCGTGCTGGGCGTCTTCCTCGTGTTCGCCTACAACCTGGAATTGTTCGGTGGCCGACTGCACACTGACTTCGGTTTCGCCGCGGCGTGGGGTGGCTTCCCGGTGATTGTCGGGTTCGTCGCGCAGGCCCCGACGGTCAACGCGGCCACCATCCTGGCCGTGGCCGCGGCCACGCTCGGCTCCACCGCGCTGTCGCTTGCGCAACGGCGCCTGAGCACCCCAGCGCGCACCCTGCGCCGGCGGGTGCGCGACGTGTCAGGCGCCGTCGCCTTCACCGACGGAGCGCGGAGCAAACTCGACCGGGACACGCTACTTGTCCCGCTGGACGGCGCCCTGCGGATGCTGTCATACGCTGTGCCGCTGCTGGCTGTCGCGCTCGTTTTCGCCAGGCTCGCGGCGTGACCCGTTCGGGTTTGCCAGCGGGTCGAACGTGGTCACAGCCAGGGCGAGGCCGCGCAGGACCGAACGGGCGGAGTCGTCGACCAACGGCGCACGTTGCAGAGCGGCCAGAGCCGCCGCCCCAAGCCTGGCGACCTCGTCCTCGACGAACGTCCGCGCGCCGCTGCCCTCGATAATCGCACGCAGTTCGACGACCGCGTTATCGGTGCCTTCGACCAGCAATGCGTCGATGCGCCGCGCATCAGCTGCCCCGGCCCGACGGCGCGCCTCCGCCAGCAGCAGTGTGCATTTGCCGTCCCGCAGGTCATCGCCGGACGGCTTGCCGGTCGTGCCGGGGTCGCCGAACGAGCCCAGCAGGTCGTCCCTGAGCTGGAACGCGACTCCCAACGGCAGAGCGTAGTCGGAGTAAGCAGCAAGCAGATCCTCGCCCGCACCGGCGAGCGTCGCACCGAACCGCAGCGGCCCCACCGTGGTGCTCGCCGCGGTCTTGGCTTGCGCGACGGCGATCGCATCCTCGACCCGCAACGCCCCCTCGGCCTGCGTGATGAGGTCCAGGTACTGGCCCCGGATCGTCTCCGCGCGCATCGCATCGAAGACCGGCCCCGCTCTCGTCAACGACTCGGGTGGCAGCCCGCTGGCCCGAAGCATCTCGTCCGCCCATACGAGGCACAGATCGCCGGCGACGACAGCTCCGGCAATCCCGAAATGATCGCCTAGGCCTCGCCAACCCCGTGCCACGTGCCGTGCTGCTAACTCGCTGTGCACAGCGCGCCCACCGCGGCGCAGCACCGAGCCGTCCATGACGTCGTCGTGGATCAGCGCGCAGCCGTGCAGCAACTCGAGCGATGTGGCCGCGACCAGCACCTCCTCGCAGTCGGCGCCGCCGGCGCCGCGCCATCCCCAATAGCAGAATGCGGGCCGCAGCCTCTTCCCGTCACGCAGCAGCAGGTCGACGACGGGCTCGAGGAGAACCCGGTCGAGATCTGGATGCGGTGCCCGCCCCAGTCGGGCGGACAGAAAGCCGGCCAGATGCTCCGCGACTCGCTCTCGCAATGGAGAGATGTCGAGGACCGCCTTGACCAGGTCTACCGGATCTGCCGGCAACGCGCCCGGTTCGGATGCCATGTGCGACCCGCCATTTGTAGCCCAGTGATGACCGCGCGGTCATTTCCCTGCCGCCCATCCTAGACGCATGAGCGCCAGAGCCTGCGTACGAGAAGGCATCGGCATACCGACAGCCGTACCGGCGCGTCTCGCACCCCCTGTTCGGCAGTAGGACAGTCAGGGAAGCGGCCGTGCGGCGGCACTGACCAAGACCACGAACGACGTGAGCGCCGGCGCGGCGACGATGACGGACCCGAGCACATGGCCAGCCGAGGTAGCTGCCCAGCCACGCTCGCCTCGGACGGGATCATCAGGGCTCATCGAAGTTAAGCGGGGTTGAGGTGTCCGCGGTGGCGTCGGGTGGTCGCGGTGCGGGTGCGTAGCCGCTGGTTTCCGGGGTTTCGGAAGCCGTAGGCGTCGCGGGCGACGGTCTTGATGACCCGGTTGGTTCCTTCTGACCCGGCGTTGGTGATGCCGGTGATCAGGAACGCGAGGATCTGCGGCCACCAGGTCTCGATCGTGGTGGCGAGCCGATGGAGTTCGGGCAGATCAGAGGCGGCGCAGCGAGTGTAGAAGCGGCGTAGCAGCCGGTGGAGGTGTTCCCGGTTGGGGTGGGTGCGGGCGGTCGCGAGCAGGTCGAGCAGGTCTTCTTTGGCGTTCCATGCGGTGAGGATCGGGGCGCCGATCTTGGCAGGCAGGGCCTCGAGAGTGTCGACCAGGCGGTCGACGTGCTTGCCGCTCATGCGGGCCGCTGATCGCGTCAGCCGGTTACGGATCCGCCACTCGGGATCGCTGCCGCGGCCCCGACGCCCACGCTGGCCGGGTCGTATCGTTGACCATGCTCGCAGCTCTTCACTTGTGACCATCCGAACTCGACACTCAGATGATCACCGATGGGCTGCGAGCCCTTCACATCCGGGTCACCTCCAGCCGCGAGCCTGCTCCACCACCTGGGCGACAGTCTGATCGTCGACCCTGTCTCGCGCCGGTCCACGCTTCGCCACCTGGCCGATATCGACCTTGGCGATCACGACATCGGTCATCACGTGCTGCTCCATGAGCGCGTTCATTCTCGGCATCCGGACGCCGCTGAGCACTACCTCGATCCCCGCGTCGTTGAGCACGGTATCGAACAGGGAGGGGAACTTTCCGTCGCGGTCTCGGATCAGGAACCGTGCCCGGCGGTCGGCGTCCTCCAGGTCCATCACCAGGTTCTTCGCGGCTTGGGCTACCCAAGAGGCGGTCGGGTGGGCGGTGGCGCCGAGGATGCGGATCCGGCGGCTGGTGTGCTCGATGACTGCGAGCACGTACATGCGGGCGCCGGTCAGCGTGGTTGTCTCGAAGAAGTCGCAGGCGAGCAGGGCGTCGGCTTGGCAGCGGAGGAAGTCGGCCCACGTGGTGGAGGTGCGCTCGGGCGCCGGGTCGATCCCGGCATCGTTGAGGATCTCCCACACGGTGGAGGCGGCGACCTTGATCCCGAGGACGAGCAGTTCGCCATGGATGCGACGGTAACCCCAGGTGGGATTTTCCCGCGCCAGGCGCAGCACCAGGAGGCGGATGGAGCGGACGGTACGCGGCTGGCCCGGCCGTTTTGGCCAGGACTTGGCGGCGTGGCGGCGCGCGAGGAGGTCGCGGTGCCAGCGCAGCACCGTGTCTGGGCGCACCAGCAGCCTGAACCGATGGAGCACGTCGAGCGGGAGCCGGTGCAGCAGGGCCGCCAGGAACGCTCGGTCGCTGGGGGAGAACCGCGGCCGGATCTTGCCCAGCTGTCGCTCCAGGACCGTGATCTGGTGGCGCAGCGCCAGGATCTCTACGTCCTTGTCCCGGTCGCTCATCGGAAGCAGTCGCAGTAGCGCGAACGCGTTCGTCACACCGAGGTAGGCCAGTCGAAGCAGCACAGCCGATCATCACGCCGGGGGTGGGAGAGGCATTCGGGAGAGGACCCGGCTCCTGCGGCCGCCGTCAAGATCCGCTTACAGCGGCTCCACCTAGGCGGATGAGGTTTTCGGGAAGGGCAGGGTTGCGGGTTCCACACCTGCCGGTGGCGGATTCGGCGAGGTTCAGCTCTGCTGGTAGCACACCGCGGCGACGCCGCATGGCGCGTGGAGTTGGAGGTAGTAGGCACCCTCGCCGAGATCGTCGAGGTCTGCGCCGCCGACGAGCCCGATGTAATCCATCGGCTGTCCGCAGGTGGCGCAGTCGGCGTGTTCGGCGTCCTGGATCCACTGCGGGTGGCCGCCGAGCGTGGAGCCGCCTCTGTCCCATGCGCTGGCCTGGTACCGGGTGGCGCGCCGCTCGCCGATGGTGGCCATCAGGGGCGGCGGGTCTTCGGTCGAGCGCTGCAGGTAGCTTGGCGGCGCGTTGTGCGGTGCCCAGGTCGAGTCGCCGTCAGGCGTGACCTTGCTGTACAGGGTCGTGTGGCAGGCGCATAGGAAACAGGTGGTGATCCGCAGCCGCCCCTGCCAGCCGGCATGGGCGAGCACTTCGGCGGCCGCGGGCTCGTCTGTCGTGAGATCGATGATCGTCCACAGTGGCGAGTCGCACCACGGGCAGGTAGGGCCTTCCGCTGCATTCGAGGTGGCCTTCATGACGAGTTGGTATGCGATGGGTGCGCAGAGTTCGCGGCGGGTGCCGTCGGGCAGCAGTGTCCAGCCGCCCTGCTCCGCGTACGTCAGCGGACCGACATGTAGCTGCTCCATGCCGGGCGGAGGCGTCAGCTGCCACCGTCGGAGCGAGGCCTCGGCGAGTGGATCACGCGTGTGAGCCAGGATGAGGAGCAGGTGGTTGAGGTGCGCTGGCGGCTGGCCACTGTCGATCTGGTCGATGACGCGGTGCACCACGTCGTCAGCGGCGGCCCGGTAGAGCGATGGTGGCCAGAGCAGGCCCAGGTCCAGCATCTGATGCAGGTGCCCGGTCAATGCCTCGGGGTCTGCGGCGGCGATCTTCTCGAGCCGGCCTAGCGCGCCGTAGTCGCCGGATGCCGCTGCCTGTAACAAATCCTGGGTCACGCGCCGGATAGTAGCCGCGCTCGCTGGCGTGTACGGCCCGCGAAGTCGATGACTTCGCAAGTCGTCCGTGGTTTCGTGATGCCGCTCAGCCGGACATGACCGGGTTGCCAACTTGGGTTGCCTGCCCGGGAAGCCCATGGCAGCTCATTGGTCTGATGGGAGCTCTGCGGTGAAGCGGGCGGGCGTCGGCGTGTTGGGCTGGCTTGTCTCGCATGGGAAAATCGCGCGTGAGCTCAGGTGTTCCACGGGTGGAATTCGCCGATCCCGAAGCGGTGCACTATCTGCGGCCGGTGCTGGTGCACCGAGCCGCGCATCAGCCTGAGTTTTCGCCGCACTGGCGGTGCATGCTGTTGTTGACGATGCGAGACGGCCAGCAGATCTTTTCCCTGCTGGATGTCCTGCCCGCCTCGTTCGAGGACCTGCCCGAGACGCTGGACGCGGCCACGAAGACCGAGATCACCCACCGGCTGGAACATGGGGGCCTGCTGACGCAGGCGCAGTGGGCTGACCTCAACCCCTGACCCAGGTGCTGGTTGGCAGTGACGTGCCGATCGGCCGACACTCGACGGGTGATCTATGCGGCAGCGGGCGACTCGGCACCGGCGGGCGACGACGTCGAGCCCGTCGACCTTGACTGGGAGCGGGGCGGCAACCTCAACCGTTGTCGGGAGCCCGGGGATGTCGACGCGGCCTTCGACCGCAGGGAAGAGCACGTCGGCGTCGCGCTGATCGCTCTGGTCTACAACAACCCCGACACGGACAAGGTCCTGCCCAGGGTTGCCCGGGGGTTGCGCTCGCTGAATCCGGAGACCCGCCGGCAGAGCCTGCTTGCCTTGATGCACACGGCCCGGCTCCACGGCCGGGTGGATGCCATCACCTTGGAGCTGCTCCAGGGCCTGCTGTACGACCGCACCCCGATTAGCGTCGGGAGCCGGTACGAGGTGCGGGGCACGGCGACCCAGACTGTCGGTGACCTCCAGGCGTTCCTCCCGGCCGAGCTATTGCCCGCCTGGGTGAACCAGTTCACCGACTACTGACGGTTTCGAATGCCCACGGCCAGCAGGCCCGCCCAGGGGACCGACGGCCGGTGGCGTGGTCAGCGAGGGCGTCGAGCAGTTCGAGATGGTGGCGCTGGATGTGCCGCCGCGGGCGGACATGCACGCGGTCAAGGCGCTGGTGACCGCCGGCGAGGCCGACGGCCACTGGACATTCGAGGAAGGCTGCATCGGCGATGCCTGGGCGGCAATCAAGGCAAGACCCGGTCGCGTCCAACGACCCGGCGCAGGGAATCCCGCTGCTCGGCCAGCAGGTTATGGGCGATGATGCCCGGATGATCTCCGACGCCGGCTTCATGCTGGCCGGCTTCGTGGCCGCACCCCGCTGGCTGCCGCCTGAAGCTCCTTGGACGGCTCTGCTGCCGCCGAGCGTCGCGACCGTCAGCGACTGCTTGACCGACTTCGTGTCAGCGGACGACGATCCGCTGACCGCGCCGTGGCATCTTAACCTGGCGAGCGCGCTCGCCGCCAGTCGTGGGACGGGAACGCATGCCCTGTCGATGAACCTGGCCGCACCCGAGACTGAGGTGCTCCTCGAGACATTCGGTGGTTGGGGTGCTGCGGATTTCCACCCGCTGTGGCGCCGCCTCACCCATCCGGTCGCGGCTCCGACCGGAGTTGGATTGGGCTTCGAGGTCGTCGGGTTCGAGTCCGGCCGGCTGCACTCGTGGCTTTGCAATAGTCTGCAACGCGACGCCCAAGACAACCTCGGGATCATCATCAACCAGCTCGGGCTCCTCGACACCCTCGATCAGGTGCGTGCTGTGGCCGCGATGGCCAACCGCGACACCAGCCTCGAGGACGTCGACTGGGTCGCCGTCCGCATCATCGAACATTCCGACGACAGGGTCGGCCTCGACGGGCGCGTATCGTGACCACCGGCGTATCGCAGCCGCGCCCGCTCACAGATCTCGAGCGTGCGGTCCTGCAGAAGCTGCTTACCGTCCACCGTGTTGGTCGCCTGGCCCAGATTCGCGGTGAACTGCAACCATCGGTGAGCCTGTACATGCCATGCCACCAGCGGAAGCCGACCCCACTCCACCGGGACCATGAACCGACGACAAAACCAGCATAGATGTCTACCCGGGCAATCTATTGGAGACGACGCCGGGGACCCGACCTGCGATCCTTGGATCATGACGGTGTTCACCTGTGGGAACTGTGGGGCGGCGGTGACCCCCGACGTAACCGAAGTCCCGTTCCCCGAGCGGGCACCGGAGCACGACGGCGAAGGCGAGGCTCCGCCGCGCATCGCGCCGGGTAACTTCGCGCGCGACCCCGACCCCTTCGGGCCCCCGTTCGGGCCGACTGTCGAGAACCCTCGGGTCCTGGTGTCGGCCGGACCGGTCGGGACGATCCTCGTCCATCCCGGGGATGTCCGCGAGCTTCGCCTTCATCCGGACCGGCGGCGGCTGAACGGCTGCTGCCGGCTCGACGGCTGCGACGGCCCGAACCTGGTCTGCGCGGGCTGTGGGGCCGAGATCGCCACCGAGCAGTCCGACTGCTGGGTTAGCTGGCACGACATCCGCCTCGAACCCGCCGCCGTCGCCGGGTCCGGCCCGATGACAGGCGCGTCGTGACCGCGGGGCTGCACCTCATCGCGTTCACCGTCCGCTGGCTTGCCGATCGGCGGATCGACGCCGTCGTGCCCGCCATCGACGGCCAGCCGCTGCTCGAGGTGATCGACCGGTTCGAGCTCGCCGCTGGCATGCGACCGGCCGGCGGCGCCTACGGCGGTCTGATTCCCGCGTACTACCGGTACGGGCCGCTCGATGAGCACTTCCTGGGCAAGGAGAACCCGGGCCTGGGCTCGAAGACGGTGGTGCTGGGCTGCGAGTGTGGCGAGGTGGGCTGCTGGCCGCTGATGGCCCGGATCTCGCCGACCGGGAACCTGGTGGTATGGGACGCTTTCGAACAACCACATCGCCGGTCCCGGGACTACTCCGAGCTCGGGCCGTTCCTGTTCGACCGCGATCAGTACGACGTGGCACTGGAGGCCCTATGCACCGAGATCGCCGCCACCGAGCAGTAGCCGCAGCGCTGTGCCGCCCCCATACCGTCGAGACCAAGGCAGAACCATGGTCCACCGCGAATTGCTCCGCCTGATACGACGGCGACCCGGCATGTACTTCGGCCGCCAAAAGCTGCGGTTCGATCATCTCGTCGCGTTCGTCAACGGGCGTGGACGTCGGCAGCGGGCACCGATCGCAGACCAGTACCGGCTCGTCACCACCTGCATGAAAGCAGACGGGCACCTCACCGGGAAGGACCACGGGCTTCTCTCCGCATCGCCGGTCTGGAAGCGCGCTGCATTGCCCTTCGACGGCCCCGACACCCTGACCATCAATGACCGCACCCAGGGCCTGCTGACGCTGGCCCGGCACCTCGAGACGGCATGTGAAGACGACGAACGGAGTTAGCCGTGACCGCCCGCCACCTCGACCTGTCGGGGACGTATTCGTCGACTTCGCCAACGGCACCTACCAGTAGATACACCTCAAGCGGTTCCGGCTGCCCGCCGAGGAGCACGACGAGCGCGCCATCCTCGGGCTGCTGATCGCCCACGAGATGTACGGCGACGACTACGCCGGCGGCGAGCCGGGCACCGACCCCACTCGGCACGGACCCTACCGGCGGGACCGGATCACCGCCGCCTCCTTCGGTCCCTGCGAGGCGACCACCTCCGAGTCCCACCTGCGGACCTGGGCCGAGCAGGACGCGGAACTCCAGGATGAGACTCAGGTCGAGCTTGAGCGTGAACTGTACGCACCGTTGCGGGCGGCCACTGCCGTCTACCGGCTGCGGGACCTGGGTAAGGCCGCGTTCCACGACTGGGGTGGCGTCCACAACGAGTTCCACGAACTCGTCCTCATCGACCGGGCAACGAACCTTCTGACCCTGGTGGTGGCCGCCGATGACTGAACTACCGCAGAGCGCACCCACGCCGGCCACGGTGGCGGCGTGGCTGGTGCTCGACACTCTGCCCGTGGAGACAGTTCCGTGGTACGCCGCCGCCTGGCTGGTCAACGGCCACGACAGCCAGACCCTGCGAGAACTGGCCGGACTCGACGGCCGTGACCCACATGCCGTTCGCGACCTCCTACCGGCCGCGCTGGCCGAGATCGGCATCGCCCTGCCGACCACCGACCTGGCCGCCGCGACCGATGCCTTCCGGCACTTGGCCGAACTGTGCCTGGCCGGCCGGGCCGGTGAACGCTGGGTCGCCCAGATGGTCGAAGAGATCGTCATCCGGACCGACTACAGCAACAGCGTCATCGACCTGCCTCTTGGCCAGCTATACGGCGCGGACGATGCCTGGGAAGGCGGTTGGGGGCCAACCGTCGAGGAACTGACCGCCACCGTACGCGCGGCATGCGTCGAACAGATTTCCTTCGACGGCTTCACCCGATCCTCGCCACCCACCGACGACGAGCCGGTCACGAAGCATTACCCAATAAGTGAGTATTAGCAGCAGCTACGCGACCGGTTCCCCGGTGCCTTGGTCATGCCTGCACCTGCTACATGGCCTGCGCTGTCTACGCCATACACCTATATCTGTGGGCGGACTGCTGGCGTCGGCTCCGCAGCAGATCCGGCGAGCGGCACCGACATCCTGATGGTCGTATCGCACGACGGGCGAGGTCTGTTCGATCCGTTCACGGGCGCGAAGATCGCCCGCGATCTGAACTCCGATGCGGACCTCTGAATCGGCATGCTCGAGTCCCCAGCCGACGCGGTCTGCCCTGCGAGGAAGTGGTTGTTGAGCTGTCGCGGTCTGGCTCATCCTCCTGCCGGGGTGGTGGTGTATCCGAGGGCGCGCAGTGCGCGGCGGAACTGTGTTTCGTGTTCGACGGGAACGGTGAGGTGGCGGTCGCCGACGAGGGTGCACAGGGTGCGCAGTTTCGGGTCGCGGGCGATCAGGGTCGCGAGGGGTACGTCGGCGCATTCGACGAGGCGGACGAGGCCGCGGTCGCGGACTCTGGCGGCGCGGGTGGTCACGTCGTCGACGAGGACGGTCATCGCAGCCGGCAGGTCGTGTGTTGCCCGGTCGGCGAGGAAGGTGACGAACTGGCCGAGCGGCCGGCCGGTTTCGACTGCGGCGAGCAGCGTGTCGGCACGCACGGTCCAGATCCGGTCAGTGGTGTGCTCGGCGTGGGCGTCGAGGACGAGCCGGTCGGCGGCCGTGGGGTCGCCGACGGCGACGATGTCCAGGGTTGGCAGGACCTTCAGGGTCCGTTCCGGCACCGCAGTGCTGGCCGGTGGCAGGTAGCTGCCGGTCAGCCCGAGTGCGTAGGCGCCGAGCGGGTTGAGTCGGATGGCGCGCAGGCCGTCATAGCGGCTGAGGTAGTCGAGGTCGTCGGCGCCCCAGTTGTCGTGGTAGTCGGTGCGGGCGCCGGCCGGGTCGGTGTAGTCGATGTCGATGAGGCCCAGGGTCGCGGCATATTCGAACAGCACGGCGAGGGTGTACCGGCCTTCGAGGATCGGCCAGTCCGCGAATCCGCTGTAGCCGAGGCTGCCGTACTGGGGGTCGACAAGGTACAACTTCCACAGTGCACGCTCGCTGCGGGCGACGGTCGGGGAGGTCTCCCGGTTGCGGCGCATGGTGGCGAACAGGTCGTCGGTGGCGGTCCACTCGTCGAGTGGGCAGCCGGCGAGGGCGGTGGCGACGGCCTTGCGACGGGTCTTGACCGAGGTGAGGACGTTCGCGGCGCGCTGGCCTTTGACCTGGTCGATCCGGTTGAACTCGTCGAGCACGGTGGTGGTGACCCAGGATCGCCAGAGCTGCCGGATCGTCGCGGCGACCGGCTTGGCCAGTGCGGTTCGTCCGCGGTCGGTGAGTTGGAGCCGGCCGCCAGCGAGCTCGGCCAGCCCACCGGCCTGCACGAGCAGCGGCCATGCGAACGCCGCGATCGGCTCACCGGGGTAGAAGTCACCGCCGTCGAGCACCTCGGCGACCGCGGCGACGGTCGCGGCGGCCGGCCTGCGGGTCGTTTCGCCGCACCGCAGTCGACCGGGCGCCACGAGGTGCAGCACGGCGTGAAGGTTGGTCTGGGCCTGCGCAGCGGTCGGCCGGACTGTCTCAGACATCGAGACCTGCCAGTTCGAGGCGTTCGAGCAGACTGGGCTTACGCGCGTGCACCGTCCGAAGCTCGGCCAGCCGCTGCCGGAACGGTGCGGTGCCGCCGTCGCGTTCGCCGAGGTCGCGCAGGTCGACGAGGAGCTGTACGGCCGTGTCGTACTCGCGCGGCTTCTTCGTGTCGATGAGCTCGTTCACCTGCTGCCAGGCGCCCGGCTGGTCGACGGCCAGCGCGTCGAGGTGCCGCTGGCGGGCGGCCACCGCGGACCGTTCCCGGCGGATCCGGTCGCGTTCGCGCTGCTCGGCGTCTCGGCGCTCCCGCTCGGCGCGGAGGTCTGCGGCGGCGACGAGCAGTTCCCCGGCGGTGCGTGAGGCTGCCGTGGTGGACGCGTCCGTGGTCTGCTCGTCGCGGTACCGATGCAGCAGTTGGCTGCGCAGGTGGCTGTCGACGCCCGTGATCAGGCCGGTCAGGATGGTGTCCTTCTCCCGGGCTGGCAGCCGGACGACCCACGTGCGTAGTTGCGCGGCGGTCGGCTCGTCGGCCGCGGGCTGCGCCGAACCGGCCGCCGCGGCTGCGAGCAGGTCGGGGTCGATGCACAGGAACTCGGCGGCCGCGGTGAGCGGGGCGTCGAGCGTGCCCATCCCGGCCGGGACGGGCGGCTCGGGCTCGTCGTCGGCGAGTTCCAGCGACTGCACGCAGCGCAGCCAGCCCAGGTAGAGCAGGCGTAGGTCGCCGGCGGCGAGGCCGGCCCGGGCCGGGATGATCGAGGCGAGCAGGCCGCGCCCGTCGAGGTCCCACTCGTCGGTGCCGTCCTCGTCCTCCCGGTGGAGGCAGACGATGACGTGCCTGCCGGCGGTCCAGGCGGACGCACTGTCACCCACGCAGTAGTCGGCGACGGTGGCGGGGTCGAGCACGTGCTTCGGCAACCGCAACATGAGCTGGCGGGTGCCCCAGTTCGCCAGGTACAGGTGCGCGTCGAAGTACCGCTCCATCAGCTTGCGCAGGTCACCCTTGAAGTCGCCCCACTGGTAGGTGTTGACGAAGCTGGTGGCGGTGATGTCGGCCCGGGTGGACAGCGAACGCAGTTCGGCCTGTTCGCGGGTGGTGAGCGGCCGGTCGACGGCGGTGAACTCGTAGTACTGGTACTCGCTCACCGTGGCTACCGCCCCGCCCAGTGCCGGTAGGCGTCGATCCAGTCGGCGCCGTCCGGTGCAGGTGTGGGCAGCGGCAGTTCGAGCAGGTCGATCTTCTGCCGGTGGCGGCCCCGGGCGCAGACCGCGACGATGCCGTCGGCGGTGAGGTCGACTTTCCGCACGGTCACCTCCATGCCGAGGACGGTGGTGGTGAACGGCACCGCCAGATGCTCTTCGAGCATGGTGAACAGGCCAGTGAGCTGTTCGTCGTCGCCGTACGCGTCGACGGTGGCCTCTTCGATCATCGCCTCGAGCGCCGCATTCCGCTTCGATGCCATCGGCGCAGGATAGCGGACCCGTCCCGGGGTGCTCGAAGCCCGATACCCGAGGATGGTTCGGTGGGTTCGGTAGACGACTTCGAGGGTCTTCGCCGCGAGGTGCAACGGTTACGGGCGGAGAACGCCCGGCTGTCACGGCTGCTCGAACTGCGCGGTCAGGACACGGATCCTGCGCCGGAGCAACTGTCCGCGCCGGTCGCTGCGCCGGGGTTGGTCACGATGGCCTCACCGGTGGCGGACAAGCTGGCGCTATTCGCCGACCGGTTCCGGGCCCGCGTCGACGTGTACGCGGTGCGCTGGGAGAACACCCGCACCGGCGCTGCCGGGTGGACGCCCGCCGTCGCCGGCGGCTGGCGTAAGGGCATGGACCGGCGCGGCGCCGCATAACTGCCCCGGACGCTTGAGGTCATCGCCGCTCATCTCGTCGGCGACGTGTTCATGGGGCTGTACCCGCTGCTGCCCGGCAACACATGCCACTTCGTCGTGGCCGACTTCGACGGCCCGACGGCGATGCTCGATGCCCTGGCCTACGTTAAGGCGGCGCGAGCCAGCGCTGTGCCGGCGGCATTGGAGATCTCCGTCGCGGCGCCCACGTGTGGATCTTCTTCGCCGGCCTGGTCCCGGCGGCGATGGCCCGTGCCGTCGGCACCGCACTGCTGCACGAGGCGATGGTGCTGCGCGGGTCGATGGACCTGCGGTCGTACGACCGGCTGTTCCCCAACCAGGACGTCCTACCCGAGGGCGGCTTCGGCAACCTCGTCGCCGCGCCGCTGCAGGGCCGGCCCCGCAAGGACGGGCTAACCACGTTCCTCGATCTCGGCACGCTCGAGCCGTACGAGGACCAGTGGGCGTTCCTCTCGACACTGGACCAGCTCAGCCCCGGCGACGCGGAACGCATCGCCCGGCAGGCCAAGCTTGCCACCACCGGCGCCGACGTCGCCACGATGAGCCGGTCCGACGCGACCCTGGTGAATCCCGCTCTGCCACCGGTGGTACACGCGGAAGCCGGTGCCCGGCTGAGCCTCGACGCCGCGCAGCTCACCCCGGCCGCGCTGGCGACGTTCAAGCACGCCGCCGCCATGGCCAACCCGAAATTCTACGAACTGCAACGACTACGCAAGTCCACCTGGGACACCCCACGATTCATCCGCGGCTACGACCTCACCCTCGATGGCACGGCACACGCTACCGCCGACCGGCTCCAATCCGTCGGGGCCTGACCCGAAGCCCGTTCGCTGAACCGCCTGACGGACCCCGCAAAACCAGACCCACCCAGAGTCGCTATCCCTGGTCGGGGATAGATGCCGAAGCCTTGGGATTGGCGGCTCAAGGCGGGGGAGGGGGAAGGTCGTCGGCGTCGAAGCGGAACGACCCGCGGGTGGTCAGCAGCGTCCGCTCGCCGGCCGGCATGGCGGCCACCGGCAGGGTGAACCGGCGCGGGTTGGCGGCGCCGGCGGCGGCCCAGCCCGGCCAGTGGTCCACCATTCCCAGCGTGACGACCATGCTGCTGGGGTCGCCGGCCGGGTTCGGCGGGAAATCCACCGGGGCCCGGGCGAGGAACTGCGCCGCCAGCGCGGCCTCGTGCGCATCACCCCAGGTGGTCGGGTCACCGGCGAAGTTGGGCACACCGGCGGCCGCCGCCGCGGTACGGATGGCGCGCAGCGACGCCCCGGCGTGCCCGCCCGCCACCATGCCGCCGGGGCTGAGGATGTGCCAGCGGTAGAGGAATGCCACGGTGCGTTCGGAGGTCAGGACGTCGCCGATACGTGCCCGGCGGCTTCCGCCGGGCACGGCCGGATCCGGGACGTTGGCGACGGTCGGCACGGCGCCTGGTGCGTCCCACGGGGTGGCCAGCAGGTCGCGGATGCGGATGCGGGCCATGTGCCACATGCGGCGGCGGAACCCGTCGACGGTGCGGGCGGCCATGACGAACCGGTAGAACCAGTGCCAGGACCGGAACACGTCGAACTCACCGGCGATCTGCGGGATCCGCTGTGGTGCCCGGCCCACGGTCGGTGTCGTCGGGCGGGACACGTACTTGCGTTCGGGCAGGAACAACGCGCCGCCGTCGGCGCCCCACGGCGTCTCCGGGTCGACGCCGAACCGGCCGACGGCCTCGGTGAACGCGTCCGCGTCGGCGGCCTTCAGGTAGGACAGGAAACCCCACAGCTCGCCGTCGCGGACGCCCCACGTGCCCGGCGGCGGCTGCGGTGCGGGAGGTACGGCGATCGGCCCGGCCGTCCAGTGGCACGGGCCCAGCGAGATGAACGCGTTGTCCCACGCGTTCACGCCGTCGAAGAACCCGATCGCCTCCACTTCGGCGACCGCGCGGACCACCTTGTAGGTGGACAGGCGGCGGCCCGCCGTGTCGCGCTCCGCCGGGGCCCGCCCGTTGTCGTCGCGGACGGTCACCAGGTCGCCGAGCGTGGGACCGGCCGGGCCGGTGGCCGGCAGCAGATTCTCGGGGAGCATCTCTCCCTCGGGGTGCCAGGTGTGCCGCTCCGGCAGTGCGAGAGGCCCGGTGAAGCCGAGCGCGGCGGTCCACTCGCCGACCGGGTCCAGTTCCGGGTGGGCCGGGGACACTGGCGGCCGGGTCGGCCGCGGCCAGGTGGCCGGGGTGAGGTCACGCACGAACATGCGCGGCGCCCCGACCGGCAGGTCGGTGTGCAGCCACAGGTTGTCCGCCAGCGGGCCGCGCCCGGCGCCCGCGGCGACGCGCAGGTGGTCGGGGGCCCCGGCGGCCATGTCCCACGCCTCGACGACGATCGGGCAGCGCCACTGTTCGGCGATCCACCGGTCGAGCACGAACCGGGTCCACGCGTCGACCACGCCGGTGGCCTCCGCCGGGTACCGCTCGTAGAACCAGGCGGGTTCCGGGCGCAGCCGGTCCGACCACCGTTCGGGGGCGACCGTGGTGCCCGCGTCGTGCGGGGTGGCCGCGGTGCCGGCCTGCCCGCGCAGGACGGTGAGCACTGGGGTTCCGGCGCCGGCGGTCACGGTGAGCACCTCGGCGCCGAGGCGGATCGGGACCGGCGCCGCGGCGGGCAGGCCCTCGCCGCCGCTGGCCGGGATCTGCAGGGCGGCGGCGGTGATCGCGGCGGTGGTGGTGACCTCGTCGGCGCGTTCGACGGCGGCGCCGTGCAGCGCCGCGTACCGCTGGAATTCCTGCACGGCCCAGCGGGTGCGCCGGTCGAAGACGGTGGCGCCGGCCGGCGCGCCGAGGAATCCCAGCGTGCGCAGGTCGGCGTGCAGGTCGCGGATGTGGGTCGGTGCCGGTGCGAGGCCCGGCCGGTCGGCGCCGCCGTAGCGGCCGGGTGCGGCCCCGGCCGGGTCGTGGTCGCCCTCCCGCAGGTCGAAACCTCCGTACCGGTCCGAGGAGGGTCCGGCGACGACGGCGACCACCCACTGCACGATCTGCCCGAGCTCGCGGGCCGCGTCCACGATGATCACGGCGCCGCCACCACCGGCTCCCAGGCCTGGGCGCCGAAGCGGACCCGGGTGATGGGGCTGCCGGAGGCCGACAGCTGGGCCATCATCGCCTGCCGGCCGGCCCGCCCCGGATCACGGATGAACCACAGCCCGTAGCGGGAGCCCTTGGGCAGGTTCTCCGCGTCCCCGTGGGCGTCGACCAGGTAGCCGCGGGCCAGCGCCCGCAGATCCGCGAGAGTCATCAGGTGCACCAGATCGGACTTGAGCTCGAGCGCCTCCCGCACCCCGTCGACCAGGTACCAGTCGTCGGGCACGGTGCTGCCCGCCACGGGAATCTTGATCTCGTCCGTCTTGAAGAAGATCACCCGTTTGCCGCGGCCGGGGAGGAACAGCACCTCGGCGAGCAGGCCGCGCCGCCCGTTGCGGGACCCGATGCTCAGGCCGCCGTCGAGGCACAGCTGGTCGAAGCGGTCGAGCATGGCCAGCCGGGTGTCGTGCGCGGTGATCTTCTCGAAGCGTTTGGCGTGCGCCACGGCGAGCACCTGGTCGAGGTCGGCGCGCAGGTCGAGCTGGGCGGCCGGCAGTCCGGCGTAGGTGCGGCCGACCTCCTCCCGCAGGGTCCGCCACTGGACGCTGCCGCGGTCGATGCCGAGCGAATCCTTGCTGACCGACGGGCGCGGCTTGCGCACCGCGGTGCCCAGCCGCAGCCGCAGTTGGAGGGTGCTCAGCCCGGCGAGCTCCTGCGCGAACTGGGGGCGGTCGGCGGGGGCGGCGGCCTCGAGCAGGGCGGCCGCGCGTTCCTGTGCGCGTACCAGCTCCGTGCCGGAGCCGAACCGGCGAACCAGCAGCCGGGCCAGGTCGGGGCCGTACGCGCGGGCGAAGTCGAGGGTGCCGGCGCTGCTGGCGAGCGCGGACAGGCCCGGTCCGCCGGCCGAACGCAGGGTCTGCGCGGCGGCGAGCTGCGGGTGGGTGAGCAGCCGCAGGAAGTCCACCTGCCGCGGGCCGGCCGCCGCGAGGATTGTGTCGATGGTCTCGGCGCTGAACCCGGCCGACGTCAGGCGCAGCAGCCCGGCGGCGGCGACGTCGTCGAAGGCCGCCTCCTCCAGCCCCGGGACGCGGCCGATCGCGAGCTCCGCGGCGGTCGGGGCGCGCTCGGGCAGGGCGAGGGTGAGGTAGACGGCCCGGTGCCCGCCAGGCAGGGTGCCCACCAGCACCCCGGGCAGCGCGGTTGTGTCGACCTGGCCGCCGCGGTCGGCGTAGAAGTCGTCGAGCCGCGCGCGTGCCTCCTCGGCCAGGGTGACCACACCGGGCCGGACCGGGCGGGCCAGCGGCGACAGTCCGGCGACGGCCGGGCTGGCCATCCCGATCATCGCCAGGCGCAACTCCAGCTCGAAGCGGGCCCGCGCGAACGGTTCGATCAGCTGCGGCACCCGCGGGTCGCCCTCGGGCAGCGTGTCGACCAGGGCCAGGAAGTCGGTCCACAGCGCGTGCGCGTCCCGCAGGTACTGCTCACGCTCGGCGGCGGTGGCGGTACCGTCCGCGACCTTGCCGAAGGTGGACTGCAGGTTCGCGCGGCGCGCGTCCAGCAGTTGCAGCCGCACCGGGTCGATGTCCGTTACGCCGATGAGCCGCTCGGCGAAGCTGGTGGCCAGCAGCCGCCCGGCGCCGAGCGCGACGGTCATGACGATGTTCTGCAACGCCGCGTGCCCGAGTTCGGACAGCGACAGCAGCCGGCCCCGCTTGATCAGGCTCTGCAGTTCCGCGAAGGCCAGCAGCGACACTTGCGCCACGGCCGTCCGGGCGACGACGAAGCCGATCCGGACCGCGGCCGTGTCGGCCTTGACCACCTGCACGAACACCCGGGCGAAGCCGCCCTCCACCGCCTTGAGGCCGCCCATCATCGCCGCGTTCCACAGCAGCTCCTCGGCGAAGGACGACTCGGCGATCGACGTCGGCCCCAGCAACGCCTCGTTGCCGGCGCGCACCACGACGGTGAACCAGACGGTCTCGGCTACGAACGCGCCGACACCCGCGACGCCGACGCCGAGCACGGTCGCCTCGCCGGCGAGCGCGGCGACGGCCGCGCCGGCCGCGCCGGCGGTCAGGGACGCGGCGGCGACCACCACCGTGGCCAGCAGCGCCACCTTGACCGCGTTCTGCCAGCCGAGGGTGCTGACCAGCGTGTCGCCGTCCGCGGCGACCGCCGGGCGGGCCAACATCTCGGACAGCGCGGCGACGCCGGCGACCTGCGCGGCGGCCGCCTGGGCGACCCGCTTCGGGTCGCCGGACTGGGCGTCACCGAGCGCGTTGCCCACAGTGGTGATGATGGCGTCGAGTTCGGTCACGTATCCGCGGACGCGGGCTTTCAGGTCGGGGTACGCGATCAGTTGGTCCACGCCCGTGGCGAGCTGATCTCGAAGGGTGAGGGCGCCCAGGGCGCCCGTCAACGCCTGCAGCTGCCGGACCAGGGCGGTGACCTCGCCGGCGGTGCCCGGGTCGTGCATGTCGCGCATGGACCGGGCCCGACCCAACGCCTCGTCGAGGTCGTCGCGCAGCGTCCACCCGCCGGTCGCCGGGTCGTTCCCGTCCGTGGCGGCGTACCGGTCGGCGGTGCTGCTTCCCGCCGGCAGGCCCAGCTCGCCGCGCAACTCCCGCAGCTGCGACCAGGCCCGCTCGGCCTGCACGATCTGCCCGGCGATACCCCGCGGGCCGAGATACTGGTCGCGGATGAGGCCGGGCAGCGCGGCCATCGCCGCGTCCGCCCGATCCATGGCCCGCGTGGTGGTTCCGCGCAGCACCGAGCGCAGCTCGGTGACGATCACCGCCGAGTACATCCGCCGGACGCGGCGGACCTCGGTGAGGATCGGGTCACGCACGTCCGGCAGGTAGTGGGCGGGGTCCTGAAGAGACACCAGCTGGGCGATAACCGGACCGGCCGCCACCACCGCGTCGAACGCCGCGTCGATCCGCGCCATCCGGGCGGCGATCTCGAACACCTCGGGCGCCGGGTCGGTGGGCGCCGGGTCGGCCTGCTCCGCGTGCACGATGTCCAGCGCCGCGGACAGCTCCGGGGCGCCCGCCACCAGCGGGGACAGCCACACCTCGAGCAGGCCCAGCGTCGTCGGCACATCCAGCACCGGCTGGGTGGGCTCGGCGCGCGGCGGCGTCGGGGTGTCGTCGACAACCCCGAGGGCACCGAGGAGCTGGGCGAGCAGGCCAGGTTGCGCGGTCACGAGGTCTCTCCTGGTCCCCGAGCCGATAGTGGCTCCATCGTGGGCGATGCCGGCGTCCGTCCACAAGCATCCGATCGGGGTCGGATATCCAACACCGATGATGCGCGAAATCGGTCGAACGGTCGTTGACCTGCCCACCGGGCCCTTGCCAGGATCGGGGAATCTTCCAGCCGGGCAGCCGGGAGGCCGCGGTGGGGCTTGCGATCGGCGTCGACCAGCGGCTCGTCTCGGCGCTACGCGCCGTCGGGATCCTCGGCCCGGACGGCGGCGTCGACCCCACCTGGTTCGACCACCCGCTGGACGCGCTGCGCAAGACCCTGTCCGACCCGGCCCAGCGCGCCGCGGTCGTGCAACTGCTCGACGACGCGCTGCCGCCCACGCCGGGCCCGTGGGAGGCCGACGGCAGCCGCTGGCATCCGATGCTGCCCGCGAACACCTACGGGAACGTCTACCTGACCGTCACCGACACGGTGTTCGGGGTGGCCGCCCGCGCCGCCGGCCCGTGGACCGGACCGCCGGGGGTGGATCTCACCCTCACCCTGCCGCTGGTCGACGTCGTCGGCGGCCAGATGACCGCGGTGGCCGGGTCACCCGCCGGGCCGCTGCGGGTCGCCCTGCGCGTCGACCTCGGCGCCGACAGCATCCCGTCGGCCGTCGGGGTGGCCGTCACCGTCGACGCCACCGGCGCGGCGGTGCGGGTGCGGCTGGAGCAGGCCGACCCGGACGGCACCCTGCGGGTCACCGAACTCGACCCGACCCGCGCCGACGCGCAGACCGTGCAGGCGGTGCAGGCGCTCCTGCTGGCGTTCCTGGACCGCGAATTCGACCCCGACCCCCGGGTACGGCGGGTCGTGGAGCACCTACCGGGCCTGTTCGGCCTGGGCGACCCGCAGCTGACCCCGCTGCCGCTGGCCGACCTCGCCCGCGACCCCGGGCAGGCCCGCACCTGGGCGGCCTCAATCGCCACCCGGCCCGCGTCGCTCGTCGCCTGGTTCACCCACGCGGCCGGGCTCATCGGCGCGCTGCCGCTGGTGGACCCGGCCGGGCACCCCGCCCCGCCGCAGGTCAGCGGCGCCGGCACAGACACCGACCCGCTGCGGGCCACCCTGGTCGACCTCGGCGACGGCATCGACATCGGCCTGCTGCTGGGCGTCACCGCCGGCGCCGCCCCCGCCCTGCAGGTCGGCGTCGAGCTCGGCGTGCCGCTGGCCGTGGCCGGCCGCGACGCCCGGCTGGACGCGCAAGCGATGCTCGCCGCGTTCCCGCTGGCCGGGACGGCACCCACCACGGTGCTGCCCGCCGCTCGGCTGAAGGTCGCCGTCGGTGTCCTCGACGGACACGTCGAGGGCGGCGCCACCTGGGACGGTGCCCGGCTGAGCCCGCTCCTCGGGCTACGCGCGGTCACCATCGCCGGCACCACCCGCACCGTCGACCTGTCCAGCGCCGACGCGGTGGTGGAGGCCGTCGCCGACACCGTGGTGACCGCGCTAGAGCAGGCGGTCGGGCTGAACGGCACCGGCCGGCACGCGCTGGCGCTGCTGGGCCTGGCCGACCCGGCCACCGCGCCCGGCTGGACGCACCGGCTCGGCGCGGACCTGTTCTCCGGCGAACCCCTCGCGGCGGTCGGCCGCAGGCACCTGGCCGCCCTCGACGACTCCGCCACCGGGTGGGGGCCGCTGTTCGCCGAACTGGCCGGCCTGCTCGGGCTGACCGTGCCCGCCGGCGCCGGCGGGGGCCACGGCACCCTGGCCGACCCGTGGCGGGCCACCATTGTGGACGTCCCGCCCACCGACGACGCCCCCGGCCTGGCTCTGCAACTGGTGGCCTGGGACGCGGCCGACGACACCACCCCGGCGGGCGCGCACCGGCTGCGGATCGGGCTGCGCGCCGCCGCCGACATCGGGGCGTGGACCGCGTCCTGGGCGTGCGAGGTCGTCGGATTCGACTTGGCGTCGGCCGCGCTGACGGCCGTGCGGTTCGTCGGCGCGCAGCACGTCGAGGTGCTGCTCGGCGCGCTGCCGGAGCTCGGCGGCGACGGCGGGCTCAGCCTCGCCGCACAGGGCATTGCCGCCCGCCTGGACTGGCTGCCCGGCAGCCCCCTGTCGGCCGGGATCGAGCTGCGCGACCTGGTCCTCGTCGACGACGGGCCGGCGCCGCGGCAGGTCGGCCCGCTGACCCTGCGCCTGCCCCCGCCCGGACTCGACCTGACCGCACCCGACCTGGGCGCCTCCACCGGGTTCGGCCTGGACGAGGAGGTGCTGCCCGACCTGCTGAGCCTGCTCCTCGGGCACGCGCTGCGGCTGTGGGGCCCGGACTCCACCGCGCATGTCATCGGCGGCGTGCTGGGCCTGCACGCCGACCTGGCCGGGCTGCCCGCCGACTGGCCGCGGCTCATCCCGGCCACCACCGCCGACCTGGCGGCCCTGCTCCGCGATCCGCTGCCCGGCCTCACCGCGCACCTGCGGCGGCTGCTCACCGGCGGCGGCGCCGACGGCCCGTACGCGCCGGCCGCGCTGCGCTGGATCGGTGTGCTGCTGGCCGACGCCGCACCCACCACCCCGGACGCCGAGCCCGCCCCCGCATTGACGGTGACCGGCGCGGGCACTGACGACGACCCGTGGGCGATGCCCCTGTTCGGCACCGGCGAGACCCTCGACGGGCCCCCGGACGCCGAGCTGCTGCTCTGGCTCGACCCGCCCCCGCCCGGCGGCACGGGCGCCGGGTCGCTGCGCGCCGCCGGCGACGGGCAGACCCTGCTGGCCCGGCTCGCCGCGGCCACGGGCACGGGCGACACCCCGGCCGCGGCGGCGCTGCGCGGCCGGGACACCGCGACGGCCGGGCCCGCCCTGGACCGGCTGGCGGGCTGGCTCGCCGACGGGGACGGGCTTGTGCCGTACGCCGCCGCCACCGCGGTGCCCGCCTCCTGGACCGTGGGCACGCCGGCGACCTGCCCGCACGACGCGCTGCCCGCCGACCCGGCCACGATCGCCCAGGTCGCCGCGCGGCTGACCGGGTGGGGTGCCGGCCCCGGCTGCCCCGTCCTGCTGCTGTCCACCGTGACCAGCACCGCCGACTGGTCGGCGCTGCTCGCCAGCGTCGACCCCGGCCACCACCCCGACGCCGACCTCGACCTGGGCATCGCCGCGGCCGCCTACCGGCTCACCCTGGACGACACCGACACCGACGGGAGCCTGCGGGACCTCGACGCGCTGGCCGGGCAGGTGCAGGCCGCGATCACCCGGGTGCGCGCTGCCACCGGCGCGGCGTCGGTGTGCCTGGTCGGGCACGGCCCCGGCGGTGTCCTCGCCCGCGTGGTGGCCGCCCGCACCCCGGCGACGGTGCGCGGAGTGGTCAGCCTCGGCGCCCCGCACGGCGGCAGCACCCTGCTCCCGCTGACCGACACCGACGTCGCCGACGCCGCCCGCCTCGCCCGGCTGCTGACCGACCCGGCCGGGCCGGACACGGCCGCCCTGGACATGATCGTCGCCCGGCTCGACGGCGGCCCCGCCCGCCGCGGTGTGCTACCCCCCGCCGGCGCCTACCACCCCGACGCGTTCACCGGGCCGCCCGCCGCCGGGGCCGAGCCGGTCCCCGGCCTCGCGATCGGCGCCCGGCTAAGCGCCGGGCTCATCACACGGCTCGCCGCGGCCGCCGCCGACACCGTCCCCACCACCACCGCGGCCGGAACGACGGCGCCGCCGGCCACCCACATCGGCCTGGGCGTGCGGGTGGCCGCCTGCACCCGCACCGGCGGCGGGGACCTCACCCTCGACGGGCAGGTCCGGCTGGACGCGACCCGGATCCGCATCGCGCCCGGCCCGGAACCCGCACGCCCGGCGCAACGGCTGCGGGTCGGGGCCTGGATCGGCCGCGACGGCGCCTGGCTGGCCGGCGACCCCGGCGCCCGCGACACCGGCGCTGGGCCGCGGGCGGTACTGCGGATCCGCGCCGCCGAGGTGGACGTCGTGGTCGACCGCGCCGCGACCGGCGGGGTGGACGTCACCGTGTCGGCGGCCGGATACGAGGCCGGGCCGCCCGGAGCCAGCGAGGCGACCGTGCCGCTGGCCCGGTTCGCCACCACCGTGCGGGACCTGCAGGCGGGCACCCTGGGCGCCGGACGCCGCCCGATCGACAACCTGCTCGACCTGCTGCTCGCCCTCGACCAGGCGCCCGGCCCCGCCCTCGCCCAGCGGCTGCCCGACCTGCTGCAGCTGGTGCTGCCGGCGATCGGCGCCACTCGGGTCGCCGAGGTGCCCGGCGGCTGGCAACTGCCGGTGCTGGGCGAGACGCTGCAGGTGCTGCTCACCCCGGCGCCGTGGCGGCTGCACCTGCGTACCGCGCCCGCCCCGGCCGGCGCCGGCGAGGACTGGCAGCCGCGCCTGGACGTCGACGCCGCCCTGGGTCTGCCCGGCTTCGACGCGACTGTCCGGGTCGGCGCGGCGTTCGGGCCGCTGCGCGTCACCTGGTCCGGCGGCGGCGCACCGCCGTCGCTGGTGGTGGCGATGCCGCCGTGGCTGCCCGACCTGACCGAGCTGCCCGCCCCGCCGCCCGCCGACCTGGCCGCCGCCGTCGTCGCCGCCCTGCCCGGCGCGCTCGCCTCGGCCGCGCTGGCGATCGCGGTGCAGCCGTCGCTCGGGCCGGCCGCCCGGGCGGTGCCGCTGTCCCGGCTGCTCGCCGCGCCCGGCCCGTGGCTGCGCGGCGCGTTGGGCCGCACCGACGGGGCCGGCTTCGACGCGGCCGCCCTAGACGGCCTGCTCGGCGTGGTCAGCGCCCTGCTCGGCGCCACCGGCGGCGCCGACGGCGCCGGCAACGGCCTCACCCTGCCCGGCGGGCTGACCCTGCGCGCCCGGCCCGGGCAGAACGACCCGACCGGCACGACGGTGCTGCGGCTGACCGGCACCGTCCCACTCGACGGCACCAGCCTGCAGGTGACCCTCGGCCTGGCCCTGCGGGCACCCGCCGGGCAGCCCATCCGGGTCGCCCCGGAGGGCAGCGTCACCGTCGAGGTCACGCTGCCCGGCGACTGGGGCGCGATCACCCTGGCCGCGGGCGCCGACGCGGCCGGGCTCGCGCTGTCCGTGACCCCGCACGCCGGCGCCGACCCGGGCACCCGCATCGACCTGCTTCCCCAGTTCAGTGGCCTGGGCGCGCTGGCGCAGGCGGCGACCCGGCTGCTGCCGCACCTGCTGCAGCAACTGGTCGACGAGCTGCGCCCGGCCGGTGGCGGCGCCCCGACCGGGCTGCTGGCGGCCGTCCTGGACGTGGCCACCGCCCTGGACATCTACGGCGACGACGCGCAAGGCTTCGAGGAGCCGCAGCGCGCCGCCCGCCTGTCCGCGATGCTCACCCCCGGCTGGTGGCAGCAGCAGGCCACCGACCCGGCGTACCTGGCCACCCTCGTCGCCCGGCTGGTGAACCTGTTCGGGGCGCCGCCGCTGCTGCCGTTCCCGATCGGCACGGCCGTCGCCGACGGCGGCACCGTCGTCTGGTCGATCACCCCGACCGGGGCGGGCCCGTTGTCGGTACAGCTGGGCTGGGGCACCACCGGCGAGCCGGTCCTGGCCCTGGGCGCGTCCGGGCTGCGGCTCGGACCGGTGACGCTGGACAGCGCGATGCTGGGGCTGTCTCCACGGCTGAACTGCCGGGTTCTGGTGCACCTCGCCGTCGACGGGGTGCTCGCGGTGGTCCAGCCCGCACTGGACGTCGACGTGGACATCGACACCGCCCACGGCACGGTCACCTTCGCCGTGCGCCTGCTGCCGCTCGGCGTGGGCACCGGCGACGACCTCGCGATCGCGTTCGCGCCGGCGCTGAAGGCCACCGCCAGCGACGAGGCGCCGCTGATGCTGGTCGAACAGTGGGGGATACCGATCGCCGGTGAGGTGCTGCTGCGGGCCATCGACGGGCAGGCGCCCGGGGCGTCGACGACCCCGCTGCTCAAGCGTCCGCTGTGGACCGACGGGCCGACCACCGAGACCATCCTCACCGCCTCCGGGCTGGTCGAGACCGCGTCCGGGTCACTACGCATCACCCGCACCCTGCCCGACATCGGCGGCGCCGTCCTCAAGGCCCTGCAGGCGGCCGCCACCGGCATCCCCATCACCATCACCCCCGACCTGCACCTGATGCTGATGTCCGAGCCGGTCACCGGCGGGTCCCGCACCGGGGTGCGGCTGCGCGGGCACGCCGACATCGAGGCCGGCGACCTGACCGTGCGGCTGCGATTCGGCGACGCCGACTGGCTGGCCACCGACCCGAACCGGGGCGTGACCGCCTGGCTGGTGGAACCCGACCCGGCCGGGCCGCTCCCGCTGCGCCTGGCCGTCGCCCTGCGCATGGTCGGGGTCGGCATCGGCCTGGCCCGCACCGACGACACGCCGCTGGTCGACGGCGTCGTCGTCATCGGCTCGGCCGGCGGCCTGATGTTCCTCGACGCCACGTTCGTCGAGGCGGGCGCGGCGAAACTGGCCGTGGCCGGACTGGGCGCCGCCCTGCAGATCGAGCAGGCCAGCGTGAACGTCGCCGGGCAGGACGGCGACAGCTTCGTGGCGAAGATCCTGCCGCCGGAACTGGCCGCACCGTTCGACCTGGCGGTCATCTACCGGGACGGCACCCTGCGCATCGAAGGGTCGATCGGGCCCGAACCCGGCCGCATCGAGCTGACCATCCCGCTCGACCTGGACCTCGCGGTCATCCGGATCACCGAGCTGATGCTCGCCCTGCAGACCGGCGGCGGCCCGCCCAGCATCGAGCTGGCTCTCAGCGGCGGCGCCGACCTCGGCCCGGTGCACGGCGTGGTGCAGCGGGTCGGCATCGCCGCGACGTTCGGCTCCACCGGCGCCCAGCTGCGGTTCCGGCCCCCGGACATGGTCGGTCTGTCCATCGACACACCGACGCTGCGGCTGGGCGGGTTCCTGCTGGTCGACGCCGAACACGGCCGCTACATCGGCGCCATCGAGATCGCCGTGCTGCAGAAGTTCGAACTGTCCGCGGTCGGGCTGATCACCACCCGCAACCCGGACGGCACGCCCGGCTTCTCGCTGCTGTTCATCATCTCGATCGTGTTCCCCGTCCCGATCACCCTGGGCTACGGGTTCTTCTTCGCCGGGGCGGGCGGGCTGCTCGGCCTCAACCGCAGCGTCGACCTGGACCGGCTGCGCCTCGGGCTGCGCGCCGGCACCGCGGACAGCATCCTGTTCCCCACCGACGTGGTGCACCGGGCCACCGCCATCGTGCACGACCTGGAGACCGTGTTCCCGGTCGCCCCCGGCCAGTTCCTCATCGGCCCGATGGCGATGATCACCTGGAGCACCCCACCGCTGATCACGATCAAGCTGGGCATCATCCTGGAGCTCGGTGCCCAGGTCAAGGTCGCGATCCTGGGCGCCGTCCGGGCGGCGCTGCCCACCGCCGACGAGCCGGTGCTGGACCTCAAGGCCGCGTTCCTGGGCACCGTCGACGTCGCCGCGCAGCTACTCACCTTCGACGTCGCCATCTACGACTCGTTCCTGGGCGCCGGGGACTACAAATTCACGTTCGAGGGCGACATCGCGGTACGCCTGTCGTGGTCGAAGCAGCCCGACTTCGTTCTGTCCGTGGGCGGCTTCCACCCCAGCTACACCCCCGCCCCGTACCTGAAGCTGCCGGTGATGCGCCGGATCAGCATCAGCCTGATGAAGGACAACCCGCGGCTCACCTTGGGCACCTACCTCGCGGTCACCGCCAACACGGTGCAGATGGGCGCCCGGCTGGACTTCGCGTTCGCGGTGTCCGGCTTCTCCATCGAGGGCGACTTCGGCTTCGACGTGCTGTTCCAGTTCTCCCCGTTCCGGTTCGACGCGCACGCCTGGGCGCACCTGGCGGTCAAGGCCGCCGGGTCGGTGCTGCTCTGCCTGACCCTGGACTTCACCTTGCGCGGGCCGGCGCCGTGGACCGCGCACGGCACCGCGTCGTTCTCCATCCTGTTCTTCTCCGTCAGCGTGGAGTTCGAGGCCCACTTCGGGGAGGCCCTCGAAGACGCGGCCCACGACATCGCGCTGCTGCCGAAGATCCTGGCCGAGTTCGCCCGCACGGAGAACTGGGAGGGTCGGCTGGCCGTCACCGCCACCTCCGCGGTGACGCTGCTGCCGATCCCGGCGACGGTGATCGACGCGGGCGGGTCGCTGACGGTCAGCCAGCGGGTGCTGCCGCTGAACACGACGATCACGATGTTCGGCACCAGCCACCCCAGCGACCTGAGCCGGGTGGACATCGGCCCGCTGCGCATCGGCACCGGCACCGGCACGGCGGACACCCGTACGGTGACCGAGCCGTTCAGCCCCGCCGCGTTCACGGCACTGTCCGATGAGGACAAGCTGCGCTCGCCCGCGTTCGAGCAGCGGGCCGCCGGGGTGCAGGTCACCTCCGGCACCGGGCTGAGCACCACCTACGCGGTCGTCCGCCCGGCCCGCTTCGACGTCATCGTCGTCGACGAGGTGCCCGCACCCACCGCGGCGGGCGGCGGGGCCGGCGCGGGCGGGGCGCCGGTGCTCGTGTCGCGCACCCTCGACGCGGCGGAGCTGGTCCGGCAGGCCCGCCATGGCGCCGCCGGCCGTAGCCCCGCCGCGGCCCGGCTCCGGCAGGAACGGCAGGCGGGCAGCGTGCTGGACGTCGCCGCGCCGCGGGACCGGTACGCCGTCACCGCCGGCACCGACCTGCGGCCGCTGGACGCCGCCGGGCAGCCCGTGGCCCCTACCGGCAGCGACCCGCACGGGCTGCCGGTCTACCCCGACGGCACCCTGCTGGCGTTGTCCGACGCGCAGGCCCGCCGCGCCGCCCTCGGCGGTCAGACGCAGATCGTGCCCGCGGCGCAGCTGCCCGCAGTGCAGGAGGTGAGCGCCTGACGTCCAGGCCGGCCGGCGCGTACACGTTCGTGCCGTGGTTCCGTCGCGGCGCCGCGACCGACATCACCACCGACGACGACCCGACCGCCACCGCCACCGGCCGGGCCGTGCTGCCGGTCGCGCTGGCCCTGTCGTACGTGCCGGTCGGCGGCGGGACGGCGCGGGTGCTGCCGGCGGTGACCCGCAGCGTCGAACTGGTCGGGCCGGGCGACGTCGCCGGGCTGCGCCGGGAAAGCGTGCTGCGGGTCCACCCACCGGACGGGGCCACCGGCGCCGCGCCGGGTGAGCTCGCGTTCGTCGAGTTCTACGACGAGGACCTGCCCTGGCGGGTCACCCCGGCGAAGGCCGCGCAGGCCACCGTCGGCGGGGTGGCGGTGACCCGGCTGCGGCCGTGGCTGGCGCTGCTCGTGGTGGCCGACGGCGAGTTCCGCCTCACCGCGCCGGCCGGGCGGCTGCCGGTGCTGACCGTCGCCGACGGTATGCCGCTGCCGCCGGTGCTCGACGGCTGGGCGTGGGCACACGCCCAGGTCGCCGGCGCCGAACCCGACGCCGGGAAGGTCGGGCCGCGTGCCGACACCGACCCGGACACCGCCCTGTCCCGGCTGCTGAGCCCGCGCCGGCTGGTCGCCGGGGTGACCTACAGCGGCTTCCTGGTGCCGGCGTTCGAGACCGGGCGGCTGGCCGGGCTGGGCCTGGACCCCGCCGGGGTGCCCACCCAGCAGGCGTCCTGGGGTGCAGGGCAGGCCGACCGGCGGCTGCCGGTGTATTACTCGTGGCGGTTCACCGTCGGCGCCGACGTCAGCTTCGAAACCCTCGCCCGCGGGCTGACCGGCCGGCCCGCCGCCGAGCACCTCGGCAAGCGGGCCGTCGATGTGCACCTGCCCGGCTACGGCCTGGACGAGGTGCCGATCGCCTCGCCGCCGGAGCTGGAAGGGGCGCTGCGGCCCCCGAATTTCACCCGCGCCGCCTACCCTGACGGCCCTGGCACCGACCTGGTCGACGCGCTGGAGCATCTTGTCGACCTGGGCAGCGACCTGCTCGACCCGGCCACCGAGGTGCCGCTGGACCCGATCGTCGCCCCGCCCGCCTACGGTCGACTGCACGCCGGGGTCGTGCGGGTCGCCGACGTCGCGGACGGCGACGAGGCCGGATGGGTGCGCGAACTCAACCTGGACCTGCGCAACCGGGCCGCCGCCGGGCTGGGCGCCCAGGTGGTCCGGGACCGGCAGGAGGAGCTGGTCGCCCGGGCCTGGCAGCAGGTCGGTGCGCTGCGCGACGCGAACCAGCGGCTGCGCGAGGCCGAACTGGCCACCGCCGCCGGCCAGTCCGTGTACGCCAAGCACCTGGCGGGTCTGGACGCCGACGGGGCGCTGCTGTTCACCGCCGCCGCCCACCGCGGACTCCCCGGCACCACGACCACCGTCGCGGCCGACGCCGACGCGGCCGGGACCGTGCACGCGGCGGTCGTCGGCAGCCGGGTCCCCTCGGCCGTGCAGGATCTCGCGTTCCGCCGGGTGACCCGCCCCGGCCGCCCGTTCGTGCGCGCCGCCACCGGCACCCGCCAGGTGGGATCGCTGCGCACCGGGCTGATCGCCGGCATGGACGCCGACCCGGCCCACGCCGTCTCCGCCGCCCGCCCGCTGCCCGCGCCGGCCGCAGCGGTGCCGCTGGCCGCCGTCACCGCCCTGGCCGCCACCGCCGCCGCCGGCCTGAAACAGCACGCCACCGACCCCAAACGGGTCTATCTCACCCTGGCCGCCGCCGACCTCGCCGCCCGCCTCACCAGCGGCGGCGTGCTGACCGTGCCGCCGCAGGCGGACTTCCAGGCGGCGCTGCGCACCGCGCTCACCGCTTGGTCGGCGCAGCACCCCGCCGCGACCGCCACCACCACGGCGGTCACCACCCTCATCGGGCAGACCCAGAAGGTCGAGGCCGACGGTCCGGGCGCGAAGGTGACCATCACCGCCGCCGCGTTCACCGCCGCGTTCGGCGCCGGCCTCGCCGGCAAGTCCTACCGGGCCGTCACCGCCGTTCCCGACGTCGTCCCGGCCGGCGGCACCGCGGCCCGGATGACCGACACCGACGATGCGCAGGCCACCGAGGACGACGTCGGGCAGCTCGGCAAGGACCTCGCCGAGCGGCTGTCCGCCGCACCCGCCCCACCACCGCCGCTGGGCGGCCCGCAGGCCCTGGCCGGCGCCGTCCTCGCCGCGCTGGACCCCGCCGCCGCGGTGTCGGTCCGCGTCGGCGACCAGCTACCCGGCCTGGCCGCGCGGCTGACCGCCCAGGCCGCCACCCGCGTCCGCCGGCTGCGCCCGGTGCAGGCCTACCCCACCTTCCCCGACCCGATGGTCGACGCGCTCGCCGCGCTCGCCGCCGACCACGTGCTGCCCAACCTGGGCGACCTGCCCGCGGAGACACTGACCGTGATGGAACCCAACCAGCGGTTCATCGAATCCTTCCTCGCCGGGCTGAACACCGAACTGGGCCGCGAACTGCTCTGGCGGGAATACCCGACCGACCAGCGCGGCAGCTGCGCCCGGGTGTTCTGGGACCGGGCCGACGCCGCCGACCCCGGCGCCCCCGACATCCAGCAGATCACCGACTGGACCGCGGCGCTCGGCGGCAACGGCATCAGCAGCGGCACCCCGGTCGTGCTTGTCGTCCGCAGCGCCCTGCTGCGGCTCTACCCGAACACCCTGGTCTACGCGCTGCCCGCGGTGTGGAACGGCGCGCCCGCCGACGGGCGGCGGCTGCCGGACGCCGCCGCGGCGGCCCGCCGGCCGGTGTTCCACGCCACCCTCGACCCCGACGTCGCCCTGTACGGCTTCGACCTCACCCAGCAGCAGGCCCGCGGCCACATCCCAACCGGTACCAGCGACCCGCTGCCAGCCGACCCCGGCTGGTTCTTCGTACTGCAGGAACGACCCGGGCAGCCCCGCTTCGGGCTGGACACCGACCGACACCCGGCCGGGCTGCGCACCTGGGACGACCTGTCCTGGCCGGACCTGACCGGCGCCGACACCTACCTCGACATCGCCGCCAACAGCGGCCTGGCCCCGCAGCAGCCCGACCCGGCGCTGTGGGGCACCACCAGCGCCGACATGGCCGCGATCCTCATGCGCAGCCCAGTCATGTACGCCCGGCACGCCGACGACCTGCTCCCGGCGGGGTCGTGATGGCCGTCGACATCCCCGCCCTGACCGGCGACACCCTCGGACCCGGCTTCCCGGCCGACAACCCGGCCCGGGTCGCCGCCGTCGCGGCCACCGCCGCCCGCCTCGACGACGCCGTACCCGTCCTGCTCGTGCCGGTCCGGCTGGAGACCCGCTTCGACCAGATCCGGGTGCCCAGCTCCGCCGGCCTCACCCCGGCCGAGCAGTTCACCGTCGCCCTCACCGCCGTGGCCGACGCGCTGGCCGCCCTGGCCGCCAGCAACCTGGCCACCCGGCTGCCCACCGGCGGGCCCGCCCGCACCCAGTACAAACGCGACACCGAGGACCCGCTGATCACCGGCGTCGACAAGCTGCTGGACCGGGCCGACGCGGCCCGGGCCACCGCCGCCGCGGCGATCAGAGACCTGCCCCCCGCACCCCCGGACGCCGCCCAGCGGGAACGCATCCGGGTCGCCGCAGGCCGCATCACCGACCTGCTCGGCAAGGCCCGCACCGCCCTGGCCGGCGTACGCTCCGCGTACCACCGCGACCGGCTCACCGCCCGCCTCGACCGGCTCGCCGCCGCCGCCAAACCCGTCCTCGCCGCCGCCGGCGGGGTGCAGCGGCCGCCCGGCCCCGACCGGCTCCGCGACACCCTGGAGGACGCCACCCGGGCCGCCACCGCCCTCGACCTGCCCGGGCAGGACCACCTCCAGCGGTACGAGGCCCTCCTCGCCGCCGCCGACCCCCTGCTGGCCGCCGTGCGCGACGCCGCCCTCCTCGCCGCCGACCTGCCCGGTGTTCCCCCGGACGAGGCTGCCGACCTGCGCGGGCGCGCCCAGCGGCTGCGGGCGGCGGTGGACACCGCCACCGGCCCGGTGCGGGCCCTGCTCGACCAGACCGGCCCGCAGGTGCGGCCGGTCACCGAACGGGCCCAGATGCTGCACGACGAGGCCGCGCGGCTGGCCGACACCCTCGACCGGCTCCCCACCGGCGCCGGCACCGGACCCG
Source organism: Micromonospora sp. RTP1Z1 (assembly GCF_033804685.1). Taxonomy (NCBI): domain Bacteria; kingdom Bacillati; phylum Actinomycetota; class Actinomycetes; order Micromonosporales; family Micromonosporaceae; genus Micromonospora; species Micromonospora sp. RTP1Z1. Next base: position 27,831 of record NZ_JAPFQV010000028.1, on the reverse strand, counting down.
CCACCCTCGCCGCACCGGCCGCCGCGACCCGCACCGTCGACGTGCTGCGAGTACGGATCTTCCCCGACGACGTGTCCGTCCTGACCCACGAGCGGGACCTGACCGCCGCGGAACGCGCCGCCGGCGCCGCCTACTGGGCCGCCGGGACCGCGGGTGGCGGCGACGACACCGCGTACCGGGCCGCGTGGCGGGCGCTGGTGGCCAAGCACGGGCCCCGCCGGGCCGCGTGGGTGGCCCGGCAGACCCGGCCCGACGACCACACCCCGCCACCGCCCGAGGTGAGCGAGGCGCTGCGCGCGCTGCGGGTCCTCGACCGGCGCATCGAGGAGGTCGCCTCCCGGGAGGGCCGCCGCCCCGACAGCCTCGCCCGCGCGGTCGCCGACGCGGCCACCGCCGTACGGGCCCTCACGGCGCTGCCGCCCGCGGTGGCCGCCCGCATCCGGGACGCCGCCGCCTCGGCGTCGCTGCGGCTGGCCGGGCTCGGCCAGCCCGACCACTTCACCGACCTGCCCGCCACCGTGGACGCTCTCGCCGCACACACCGCCGCCCTGCCGCCCGACCCCGCCCCGACCCCGGCGGCGGTGACGGCGCCCGCGGGGCAGCCGCCGCCGGCCAAGTCCGGGACCTGGACGCAGCCACCCAGGGCGGGGCTGATGCCCACCCGGTTCCTGGTCGTCACCGTCACCGGCGACCGGGTCTCCCACGCCGTCTGCGGCAACCCCGTCCCCGGCGACCTGGCGCTGGGCCTAGACCCCGGCGACGCGCACCCCGACCGGACGATGCGCTGGCTGGTCGACTACGCCGACGCCGAGGCCAACGGCATGGCCATCACGGTGCCGATCACCGCGCACGAGGCGGCTACCGGCTTCGACCGCGTGTACGCGCTTGGCCTGGCCACCCCTGACCCCACCGCGAACGCCGGCCGGCTCGCCGACGCCGTCGAGGACCACCACTACACCGGCGCCGGGCTGTCCCTGCTGCCCGTCGGATCCCCCACCAACAGCACCGACGCGGCCGAGTCGGTGTTCTCCAGCAGCACCGACCCGGACGCCACCTTCGCCATCGAGCAGGGCCCACCCCTGATCGCCGACCCGACGCCCGCCAGCGAGCCGGCACCGGACGGGTGGCTGCTCGCCCGCGCCCTCGGCCTCCCGGCCGACGTGTTCGCGCACGTCGAGCACGCCGACGGCACCGACATCGCCGACGCGCTGACCGCCACCACCGCGCTGTGGCCGGCCACCCTCGGCTATGCCGCCGAGGAACTGCTCGGCGAGCTGATCGGGCTCGACGGGCAGGACCTGCTGCGCGCGTTCGGCACCGCCCACGTGCTGGCCCGCGGCACCCTGCCCAGCCTGCGCGTCAGCCACCAGCCCTACGGGGTGCTGGCGACCAGCGCGTTCAGCCGGTGGACCCCGGACGGCGGTGACACCCTGCCCGCCGGGCCCGGCCTCACCGACGAGCAGGCCCAGCAACGGTTCCGGGTGCTGCTGCGCGACACCCTGGCGATCATGAACGCGGACTGGACGCGGCACCGGCAGGCCCACGTCCACCATGCCGACGGCACCCCGGCCGCCAACCCGCAGCAGCAGGTGATCGAGCTGCTCGGGCTGGACAGCACCGCCGTCGGGTACGCCCAGCGGTTCTCCGTCAACGCCGGCCGCAAGGGCGGCGGGTTCGGCTGGTCCACCCTGCACGTCGGCCTGCCCGGCAAGACCCCCGACCCGCAGGACGCCGCCGGGGCGTACGCCCTGATGGAACGGTTCGCGCCGGTGCTGCGCGACGCGTTCGGCCTGGGCGGCGGGCCGCTGCTCGACAAGGGCGCCGTAGCGGCGGCGTTCGTGGACACGTACGAGCGGATCAGCTCCTCCCGCGGCTACGAGGTGCGCTACCTGGACACCGACGTCCCCCTGCACGGCCCGGTCGCCCCCGACGCCGGCATCCCCGCGATCGCGGGGATGCTCGCCGCCACCCCGGAAGACCTCGCCCGGCAGGCCGTCGACGGCACACCGGCGCCGCTGCTGATCCTGCTGCTGCGCCACGCCCTGCTCGTGCAGGCCCGCGACACCGCCCTGCGCATCGCCGCCCGGGAAGGCATGGCCACCGCCGAGCTGCGGGCTCGGATCGGATCCGGCGACCTGTTCCGGATCACCACCCTGGCCGGTGATATCCGGGTGTCGCGGTGGAGCTACCTGCTCGCCCGCCTGTCCCGGCTCAACGGGCTGCTGGGGCTGCGGTTCCCCGCCGCGCCCGGCTCCCTGTACGCGTACCTGACCCGGGGCGGCCCCGAACACCGCCTGCACGAGTACGTGGCCCACCGCGGCGACAACCCGCTGTTCACCGGATTCGCCGGCTCGGCCCGCCACACGGATCTGATGGCGGCCGCCCGCGACCACGCCGCCGCCGTGCAACGCCTCGGCGAGCTTCCCACGGACCGGCTGGACCAGCTGACCCGTGAACACCTCGACGTGTGCTCCCACCGCCTGGACGCGTGGATCCTCGGCCTGGCCGACGAGCGGCTCGCGGCGATGCGCGTCGCCCACCCGACCGGGGTGCACCTGGGCGCGTTCGGATGGGTGGAGGCCCTGGCCCCGAAGCCGCGGCAGCGGGCGACCGGCGTGCCCGCCGCGCTGGCCGGCGGCGGCCCGGCCTACCTGCAGGCCGGCAACGAAGGCTTCGTGCACGCCCCGTCGGTCACCCACGCCGTGACCGCCGCCGTGCTCCGCGCCGGCTACGTCGCGCAGGGCGAGGACCCGGCCGGCGAGGCCCGCGCCCGCATGTCGGTGAACCTGTCGTCGCGGCGGGTCCGCACCGCGCTGGCCGTGCTGGACGGCATCACCGCCGGCAACGACGTGGGCAGCCTGCTCGGCTACCAGCTGGAACGGGACCTGCACGAGGCCGGCGAGTTCGACGGGGTCGAGCTCGACGCGCTGATCGCGCCGCTGCGCTCGGCGTTCCCGTCCGTCGTGCCCGTCGACCCGGCCGCCGCCGCCGTGCCGACCGCCGAGCGGCTGGTCGTCGACGGGCTGCGCCTGCTCACCGCCGTCCGCGACTGGGTACGCCTGCACGGCGGCGCCACCACCGGACGGCTGCTGGACGCCCTGCGCGGCGGCGGATACGCCCTGTACCCGTTCGGGGTCGTCGCCGCGGACGGCACCGTGCTGCTGCCGCCACGCACCGACCCCACCCGCCTGGACCCGGTGCTGGAGGCCATCGACCGGCTCGCCGACACCATCGACGCCGTCGGTGACCTGGTCACCGTCGAGGGCGTGCACCAGATCGTGCAGGGCAACCACCCCCGCGCGGCGGCCGCGCTGTCCGCGTTCGGGCAGGCCCGCGCCCCGGCCCGCCCGGAGGTGGTCGACACCCCGGCCGAAGGGCTGCGGGTGACCCACCGGCTGCTGCTGCACCTGGCCCGCGTCGACGCGCGGGGCCTGTCGCCGCAGACCGTCCCGGACGCGGGGGCCCGCGACGCCGCCCGCAGGGCCGCCCTGCCCGCCGGCTGGACCGATGCCGCGATGACGGCGCGGGCGGCCGCCGAACCGACCCTCAACCGGTGGCTCGGCGAGCTGCTCGGCCCGGCCGGGATGACCCGCGTCGCGGTCGTGGACGAGGCCGGCGACCACGTCGCCGACGTGAGCCTGCGCTCCCTCCAGGTGCAGCCGCTGGACCTGCTCGCCGCGATGCACGAGGGCTTCGAGGCTGCCCTGACCGAGCTGTCGGCGCGGCTGGTCGACACGCTGCGCCCGATCGACGTCCGCGACGGCGAACCGGCGCCCGCCCTGTCGATCAGCCTGGACCGCCGCCCGGACTGGCCCGCCGACGTGCGCAGCCTGCCGGAGACCGCCGCCCTGCTGGAGGCGGTGACCACGCTCGCCACCGGCTGGCGGGCCGCGGAGCCCAGCGACTACCTGCTCGCCGAGACCGCCGCGGCCGCCGCCGGCGCCGGGGGCGTGGACGCCGACGAACTCGCGCTGCGCGCCACCGACGCCGTCGACTCGCTGATCGCGCTCGGGCTGCGGCTCGCCGCCCTGATCAGCGACGGCGCCGACGGCACGGACCCGGCCGTGCTCGCCGGCGACCCGCTCGCCTACCTCGCCGCTCACCGCGACACCTACCGCGGCGCCACCGCAGCACCGCCCGCCGACGGCCCGGCGCCGCCGATGGCCCGGCTGCGCGACTGGTGGGCCCGCCGCGACGACGCCCGCCGGGCAGTGCTCGACGCCGCCGGCTACGGCGTCAAGATCACCCCGGTGACCCGCTGGACCACCCGCGACCAGGTCGGCCGGGAACTGCTCGACACGGTCGAGGCGGCCTACCTGGACGTCGCCCGCCGGCTGGCGGCCGCGGTGCCGAAGGTGACCGCCGCGCAGGCCACCGCGGCCGGCTCGACGGCCGCCGCCCGCGCGTGGGGCGAGGTGCTGCAGGTGGTGTTCGGCTCCGGCTTCCCGGCGATGCCGCACCTGACCATCTCGAACGAGGACGAGATCGCCGCCGGGCTGGCCGCCCCGCCCGTCCGCGCCGACCCGCTCGCCGTCGAGCGGTGGCTGGCCGGAGCCGCCACCGTCCGCGACGGTGCGCAGGCCCTGTCCACGACGCTGGCGCTGGCCGACGCGTTCGCCGAGCAGCCGTTCACCGGGCAGCCCCTGGACACGGCGGTCGTGCAACTGCCCGCCCGGGCCGGGGAGGTGTGGGCCGGGGCGTCCTGGGCCGCCGACGCGGGCGGCGGCCCGGCACCGGACGGCGACCGGATCAGCCTGGTCCTGCTGCGCCCCGCCGACCGGCCCACCGGCGGCACCCCGGCCCTGGCGATCCTGCTCGACGGGTGGCTGGAGATGATCCCCGCCGGGTCGACCACGACGGCGGTGGCCCTGCACTACGACCAGCCGGACGCGCGGGCGCCGCAGAGCCTGCTGCTGGCCGTGCCGCCGGCCCGGCGCGGCGCCTGGCGGCTGGAGGACCTGGTGCAGACCCTGCACGACACGCTGGAGCTGGCCAAGAACCGGGCGGTCGAGCCGGAACACCTGCGCGATGACGTGTACGGCCAGCTGCTGCCAGCCCTGATCGGCGATATCGCCCCCTACGGCCCCGGCGGGGGCCTGGTCGACCACCGCGTCGTCCTCGACTTCGCCCTGATGCAGCCTGCGGAGAAACCATGATCGCTGGATGCGAACCGGTCCGGGTGTGGAGCCGCCTCGAGCTGCGCACCCGGCAGGTCGAACTCGACCGGGTTCTGCAGGCGCGCACCGCGGATCCGCTGTGGATGCTCACCCGGCAGTGGCAGTTCGGCGAGTTCCAGGGCGACGACACCGGCTCGGCGGTGTCCGCGTCGCTGGCCCGCACGGTCGGCGCGCTCACCGAGCTGTCCGTCGACGGCACGGCCCGCCCATACGAGCCGGGCCTGCCGCTGGACGCCCAGGTCGAGGCGCTGGCGCTGGCGCTGCCCCGCGCGGTGCGGGCCCGCGCCGGCAGCTGCCTGCTGGCCGACCTGGCCCGCCGCTGGCAGCAGGCGGGCGTCACCGGCGACGTCGCCGCCGCGGGGCGGGCACTGGCCGCCGCGTACCCGCTCGACCCGGGCGGCGGCGCGGGCGACGCGGTGGCCCAGGCTCGGCAACGCTGCGCCGGGGTGGGCGGCCGGGTGGCCCAGGCACTGGCCGGGCGCGGCGTCGACGGCGTTGCTGCGGCCCGGGCGATGCCCGCCAGCGCCGCCTGGACCGACCTGCCCGCCGGCCTGCGCGCCGCCGTGCCGGCGGGCGGCCAGACCGCGACCCTGGCCACCGTCCACGCCCACGCCGCCTGGGTGCGGGAACTCTTCCTGGACCCCGGCACCGCCGCGGACGCGTGGGACGGGGCCGCGCTCGGCTACCGGTTCGACGCGACCGTAGGCCGCCCCGACGGCGGGCAGGTCCACATGCGCGGCGCGACCGGCGCGACCGGCGGCGTGTCCTGGCACGACCTGGACCTGGCCGCCCGCACCCAGGGCACGCCGGGCGGCACCAGCACGGTCGCCGTCACCATGCCGGCACCCGCGCAGTTCGCCGGCATGCCCAGCCCCCGCTGGTGGCAGCTGGAGGACGCCGCGGTCAGCCTCAACCGGCTCCGCGCCGACGCCGGCGACCTGACCAAGCTGGTGGCCACCGAGTTCGCGCTGCTCTACAGCAACGACTGGATGCTGATCGGGGACGTGCAGGACCTCGGCACCCTCGTGGAGATCGAGGGCATCGTCGTCACCGACGTGTTCGGGCACCGCACCCTGGTCCGGGCGGCCACCGGCGGTAGCGGCACCGACTGGGCCGGCTGGGACCTGTTCAGCGTCTCCCCGGGCCGGGAACGCGGCCCCGGCCCGCTGGAGCAGCACCTTTGGGCGCCGCCGTCGTCGGTGCGGCCGCTGGACGGGCCGGTGCTGGAGGAGGTCGTGTTCGTCCGCGACGAGGCGAGCAACGCGGTGTGGGCGGTCGAAACCCGCATCCCCGACGGCCTCGGCGGTGGCCGCGATGGCGCCAACGTCGCCCGGCAGATGACCGCCGCGCTCGCCCCGGCCACCTCCGAAGCACCGGGCGGGCCGGACACGTCGACGTCCGACGCCCGGTGGCGCTACCGGCTGGGCACCACCGTGCCGGAGAACTGGATCCCGTTCCTGCCCGTGCACGGCCCGCACAGCAACCGGTCGGTGGTGCTGCAACGCGCGTCGATGCCGCGCTTCACCCCTGACCTGCCACCGAACCGGGTCCGGGTCCGGCCGATCACCTCGATCCTGCGGGAACACATCACCGACGACGACACGCAACTCGCCGCGTACTACGTCAACGAGGAGGAGGTGTCCCGCGCCGGGCGGGTCGTCCGCGGACGGCTGCGCCGGGCCCGCTGGGTGGACGGCCGCAGCGTGGTGTGGCACGCCCGCGACCGCGCCAGCGGGCGCGGCGAGGGCAACAGTGGCCTCTACTTCGACCTCCTCAAACCGCGCGCTGCGGAGTAGACTGTCGACACCTTTGCTGCGTACGCAGGCTCGCTCTTTAACCGAGTGGAAATCCGAGATGGTGACCCTGGGGGAGTCCTCTCGTGCGGTACGGCGTGGAACGTCGCGTGGATTCGTGGCCTACCTCTCCCGATCCGCGCGAGGGGCACCAGCGCCGGACCTCGGCGAGCGGCCGGTCCGGATGGTGCTGCTGGTCGGTACGACCGGCAGCGGCAAGAGCGACCTGCTGCACCGACTGGCCGACGCAGGCGAGCAGGTGCTCGACGTGGAGGACCTGGCCGGGCATCGCGGGTCCGCATTCGGCACCCTGATCCCACCCCACCGCGGCCAGCCGGCGAACCGGGCGTTCGGCGCCGCCGTGCACCAGCGCCTGGTGCGCCTGGACTCGGACTGTCCCGTGTGGAGCGAATACAAGGGTGTCCACATCGGATCGCTCAGCGTGCCGCCGCTGCTGCTGGCGGTGCAGCGCGCCGCCCCGCAGGTCGAGGTGGTGCGCCCGGTGGCCGCGCGGGCGGCGGCGCTGGTGGCCGCGTACGGGCGCGCACCCACCGACCTCTGGCTGCGTGCGGTGGACCGGATCCGGGACCGGCTGGGATCTGCCGAGTCGGACCGCGTCGCGGATCTCGTCCGTGCCGGGCTGCTCCGCGCGGCCGTGGACCTGCTGTTGCCATACTACGACCGCGGCTACCGGCCGCACCGGGCGAGCCTCACCGGTCCCGTCATCGCCCATGTCGACCTCGACGCCGCGCACGCCGGTCCCGGCGGCGCGCCCTGCCGGCGCTGCCGCGATGCCAGCCTTCCAAAGGCTTGACGACGTCGTGCCCGGCACGGCTTCCCGCCTCGGGCACCAACCCGCCAGTCCTCTTCGCCGTCGCCACGCGCCAAGTCCCACCCGGGTCCGGCGCGGTTATCGCCGACGACCGGCCCGTCGCCCGGTCACATGGTCTCGATGGGCGGCTGCTGCGGCAGAAGCCCGGGGTCGCTCGGGATCGGGAACGCCTTGGGTCCTGACGGCACCTGGATCTGCGTGACCACCACCATGAACGAGCGGGCCACGGGCACACCGTCAAGGGTCGCGGTGCGCACGGCCAACTGGTCCGGCGCGTACAGGACCTCCAGCGAGGCCGGCGGCTCCCCGGCGGCGGAGACCACCGAGCCGCGGACCACGTAGCGCGCCCCGGCCAGCATCATCGGCGAGGCCAGGTCGTATACCCCGGGCGCACCGGCGCGCGGTGTCGCGGTCAGGTTGAGCGAGATGTACGGGTCGGGCGTGCTGCGCCCGGCCGCGTCGAACCATCCGGCCGCACCACGCCGTCGCCGCCGGACGGGCCCTGCGGACCCTGTGGCCCTTGCGGTCCCTGAGGGCCGGCCGCCGACGTACACGAGATCTGCGACGCCTTGGCAGCGTGCCCTAGGGCAACGAGAGGTCAGCATTTAATCTGATCATGTAGTTGGGGTTCACCTCGCCCCTCGGACACCAAATTGCAGCATTCATGCTGTCTTTTACGTACTGGTGGTCAAGCGCGCTTGACCACGCCAATCTCAGCTCAGCGACACCCTCGACCGAACCTGTTTCGATCGGGGCGGTTGTCGTGGCTGAGCGTTCTGTGGCTCCGGTCATCCCGCCCGTGATGCTGGCGGACCGACAGCCGGGGCATCGTCAGCCGCGTGGTGGAGTTCCTCGCCGCCCGACGGACGCACCCAACGGCCCACCCGACGCGGCGCGGCCCTGCTCCGCGCGCTCGCCCTCGCCGACACCCAACCCGCCGGCGCCGAACCGAGCACCGCCGTAGAAACGGCCACCACCACGCTTATCGCGCTCAATCAACTGCCCCGCGCGTCCGCGGACAGCGAAGCGGCTGGACCCGGCTGGAACGCTTCGCCGTCACCATGGCCCACCCGACCATCACGGAATGCGAGCGGCGGATACGGCGGTGTGAGTCAGTGACAGGCGGGCGGCTGGCGGCCGGCACTGAGGACGGTGCCGTCGGGACGGACGATCGCCACGCGCGCCCCACCTGTCCTCAGCCATTGGTGTAGCTCGCTGCCGGGTTTCGCAGTGATGAGAACTGCTCCACGCCGTTCGATGTCGGCTCGTTGGGTGGGGGACGGCTCGTGAGATGTGACGATCGCGAATCGGCCGGCGGCCACGTCGTCGAATCGGCGATCGCCGTCGACGGTCGCGTTCGGGCACAGTCGGCCCGCGAGGGTGCGGCGCAGGCGTGGCCGTTTCACCAGGTCGGACCGGTGCAGCGGGGGTGTCTGGCTGTCGGTGGCCAGTTCCTTGAGGCCGGGTACGAGGTGCAGCCGCGGCGCCACCGCGCGGCGGATGACGTCGCCGACTCTGCCGCCGGCCGTCATCGCGGTGCCGATCATCTTCGCCAGCTTGATCATGGCGCGGGCGTGGTGCTTGCGTTCGATCTCGTAGGTGTCGAGCACGGTCTCGGGCAGGGTCCCGTCGAGCACGCCGGCGAGTTTCCAGGCGAGGTTCATCCCGTCGCGCAGCCCGGCACACATGCCCTGACCGATGAACGGTGGGGTGAGGTGGGCGGCGTCGCCGAGCAGGAACACCCGCCGGTCGCGCCAGCGGTCGGCGACCTGCGCGCGGAAGGTGTACTCCGCCGCACGGATGATCTCCAGCTCCGCGACGGGGATGTTCCCGGTCCACCGCGCGATCAACGGATGCAGCTGGGCCATGTCGCGGAAGTCGTCCGCGGTTTCACCCGGCGTCAGCTGGAACTCCCACCGGTAGCGGGTCTTCCCGATCCGCATGTACGTGCCGGCGCGGGCCGGGTCGGAGAGCTGGTGCACCCCTTCCCACTGGCCGAGGTCGACCTCGGTGACCACATCGATGACGAGCCAGCGTTGCGTGAACCCGAGGTCGTGCATGGTGGCGCCGATCGAGGCCCTGGTCAGGCTGTTGGCGCCGTCGCAACCGAGGACGTACGCCGCGCGGACGACATCGTGCTCGCCCGTGGCCGTGTCGGTAACGTCGATCCGTACGCCGCCGGCGTCCTGGGTCAGCGCGGTGACCTCGGTGTTGCCGCGAAGGGTGACGGTGTCGTACTGCTTGAGATTCTGACGGAGGATCGCCTCCAGTTCCGGCTGGTCGAACATGCTCCCCGGGGGGTAGCCGTGCCGGCCCTCCGCCATGTCGCGTTGGAACTCGGCGAGCACCCGCATGTTTCGGTCGAGGAGACGCAGACCCCGGTGGGGCCTGGAGATGGCGGCGAACTCGTCCCGCAGCCCGAGGCGCGCCAGGATGCGGTGGACCTCGTCGTCGAGGGCGACGGCCCGGGGCTGGGGATAGAACGAATCCCACCGCTCGAGAACCAGGCACTCGACGCCGTACTGGGCGAGCAGCGTCGCGGCGGTGAGCCCGGTGGGGCCGGCGCCGACGATCACCACCGGAACCACTGTCATCGCGCCGCCAGCAGCTGAAGAACGAGGTAGGTGGCGACCAGGAGCCCGCAGACGACAGCCGGGGCATACTTTCGCGGGCCGTCTCCCTTACGCAGGTGTGCGACGACGGCTCCGCCGAGTAGGAGCAGCAGCCCAGCCCCGGCGAGAACGCCGATCAGCGGCTGGAACAGGCCGATGAACAGTCCGATCGCCGCGGCGACCTCGAGCAGGCCGATCCGGCGATAGGCGGCGACGGAGAAACCGGCCTCCACGGCCAGCTCCCGCATCGGTTGCAAAGCTCGGATCTTGGCCGTGCCCAGGGCGAGGAAGACCAGCGCGAGCAGCACCGCGAGGATGGACGCAGCGAGCGTCATGACATGACCACCAATCGCCATTCGATGGCATACCGGCCCAGGATCGTCTTGACGGCCTCCTCGTGGGCAGAGGGATGAATCGTTACCGTGGCCACGATGGAGCTGCCCTCGATCGCGGCTTCGATGTCCTGTACTCCGGGGATCTGGTCGAGCGCGGCACGGAGTTCCGCGCGGGCGGCGTCCTTGCGCAGGGCGAGTTTGTAGAGCTTGCCGACGGCGGTGACGGGCAGTTCGTCGAGGATCGTCACGGTCTTGGGCGCGGCGGTGCGGTCGGGCACTCGGTTGCTTGCCCAGTCGCGCAGGTCGTCCTCCGTCACGGTGGCGCCGGGCGCCAGGGTGACGTAGGCGACGGGTACCTCGCCGGCGTGGACGTCGGGGCGCCCGACCGCGCTGGCCGCGGTGACGTGCGGGTGGGCCAGCAGAGTGTCCTCGATGATCGCGGGGTCGATGTTGTGTCCGCCGCGGATGATGAGGTCCTTGGCCCGGCCGGCGAGGTAGACGAAGCCGTCCTCGTCGAGGCGGGCGAGGTCGCCGGTGTCCAGCCAGCCGTCGACCACCTTGCCAAGGCCGTCCAGGACGTGGCCGTTCTCGTCCCGGTCGATGACGTAGCCGGGGAAGACCGTCGGGCCGCTGATGGCCAGCACGCCCGTCTCGCCGACGGGTCGGTCTTCCCACGTGCCGTCCGTGGCGACGACCCGCACCCGCTGGTAGGGCAGGCGCTGCCCGACCGAGCCCGGCCGCGACGCGTCGGGGAAGGTACGCGCGCTCGCGCACGTCGCCTCGGTAAGCCCGTAGCCCTCGACCAGGGTTATCCCGGTGTGGGCCTGGAAGTTGTCCCGGACCGCGGCGGGCAGGGGCGAGGCCCCCACCATCGGAAACCGCAGGCTGCTGATGTCGGCGTCGATCGGGACCTGCGCCAGTACGGCGTACACGGTGGGCACCGCGCTCATGGCGGCGATCCGGTAGTGCTCGACGATCTTCCAGAACGCGCCGAACAGCGCGGGGTCGCGGTAGCCGAGCGGACCGGCCCACACCACAGCCTGCCCCTTGAACAGCGGCGCGAGCAGGGTGACCACGAGTGCGTTGACGTGGAACAGCGGGAGGGCCGCGAAGACCACGGTCTCCTCGTCGAACAGGGAGCTGGCGGCCAGCATCCACGCGTCGGCGACCTCGCTGGCGTGCGTGTGCGCGGCCAGCTTCGGCGCGCCGGTCGTGCCGCCGGTGTGGAACATCGCGGCCAGGTCGGAGGGCCGGGGTAGGGCACCGTCGAAGGTGGCCGGATTCATGGGCGCCGCGAGTTCGCCGAGGTAGCCGACGCGTACACCGTCGATGGCCGGCAGCGGCTGGGGCGCGTCCGCCGCCCCGGTGGGCCGGAGCACGAGGATCGCGTCGAGCAGGCCGCCCCGGGCGAGCGCCTGCGCGGTGTCCCACGTGTCCGGCGCGAGTTCGGGCCCGGCCGTGACCAGCACGCGGGCACCGGAGCGCCGGAGGAGCTCGGCGAGGTGCGGCCGGGACAGTCCGCCGCCCAGGGGCGCCGCGATCCCGGCGAGCTGCGCGGCCAGCGTCGCGGTGATCAGCTCGGCGCAGTTGGGTGACATCAGGGCGACCGCGTCACCCCGCCGGACGCCGAGGTCGTGGAGCAGGTTCGCGTACCGGTGGACATCCGCCAGGAGTTCGGCGAAGGTGCGGCGCAGCGGCTCGCGCCAGCCAGCGGCGTCGGGCAGGACGGTGATGGCCGTGCGGTCCGGCCAGTGCGTCGCCGCCCGCGCGAGCAGCGCGTAGGTCGATTCGGGCAGGCCCCGCGCCTCGAGCGGCACGGCCTCGATCGCGGCGAGGTCGGTGGGCGTGGCGTAGTCCGGCCACAGCCGGTCGTCGGTCATTGGGCGTACCTCACGACCGTGCGCTGCCGGCCCAGGTCGATCGCGCCGTCGTCGGTGGCGATGGTGGCCTCGACGACGTCGCCGTCCTTGAGGTACTTGGGGTTCCGGGCCTGGCCCTTGAAGAACATCTTCCACTTCACCGCGGGCGGCAGCAGCGAGGCGATGATCTCGACCGGCTTCGGCGGCGCGCTCAGGGCCGTCCCGACGGGCGTGCCCGTCAGCAGCAGGTCGCCGGGGTCGACCCGCTGGAAGCGGGTCAGCGCCTGCAGCGCCTGGGCCGGGCGGTAGATCATGTCGGCGACGGTCATGTCCTGCCGGAGCTCGCCGTTGACCCACAGCTTCAGCCGGAGGTCGATGAACCGCTTGAGCTCTTCGGCGTCGAGCAGCACCAGCGCGGGGCCGACCGGGGTGAAGGTCGGGTAGGACTTGCCCTCGTAGAACTGGGTCTTGGGCAGCTGCACGTCGCGTGCCGAGATGTCGTTGGTGACCACCAGGCCCGCGACGTAGTCGGCGAGGTTGTCGTCGGTGACGGTCGTGCCGACCGGCATCTCGCGGCCGAAGACCAGGCCGATCTCCACCTCGTAGTCGAGCAGCCGCACGTGGGCGGGGCGGACCACGTCGGCGAACGGCCCACTGATCGAGCCCGAGGTCTTGCGGAAGAAGGTCAAGGGGACGGTTGCGGGATCTCCGCCGCTGTCCTTGACGTGCGAGGCGAAGTTCGTCATCTGGGCGACGACGCGGCAGGGCGCCGTCACCGGGGAGACCAGCGCAAGGTCATCCACCGGAACGGTGTCGCTGCTCGTCGCGGCCGCGACGATCGCCGGCCGGTCGGCCAGCAGCTCGGCGGTGGTGGTGGCGCTGGTGTGCACCTTGGCGGCGCCGGTGGGGGTGAGCACCCACCAGGCGTCGGCGGTGCGCAGGACGGAGGTGGTCATGAAGTGAACGCTTTCATCAGGCCGCGGAGGCGGTGGAGGTCGAATTCGTTTTCCTCGCGCAGCGCGCTGATGACCGCGCGCAGCTCGCGAAGCGATTCCCGGCCGGGTCTCATGCCGAGAAAATCCTTGGTGGCGGGCGGACCCCACTGGGCGAGCCCCGAGGCGCTCATCGGTGCCCAGCCCGGCTCGAGCGTGCAGTCGAACAGGTCGCCATCGGTGAAGTGCTCGACCAGGAAGTCGTCCGGGTCACGCCAGTAGTCGAAGATCTGGCTGCCCTGGATGTGCCGGCCGATCCCCCAGGACCGCTGGTAGCCCCCGTCGAGCAGGTACTCCCCGCCGGCGGCGAGCGAGTCGAGGTCGGAGACCTGGTAGGCCGAGTGCACGTACCGGTTGGCCGGGCCGAGCGTCATGGCGAGCGTGTGGTGGTCGGTGGCCGTGCTGCCGCGGTCGCAGCGAATGAAGCTCATGGTCGGGCCGCGCTCGCGCTGCCCCTGGTGGTAGAGGAAGTCGCTGACGATCAGACCCAGGTGCTCGAGATACCAGTTGAGCGTCTCCAGGTACCTCGTCGTCTGCAGCACGACGTGGCCGAGCCGCTGCACCTTGGCCGGCTCCCGCGGCGGCCGCTGGGTGGCGTTCACCCGCGCCACGTCGTGCCCGACGTTGAACGTCAGGGGCTGCTGCGTGGGCAGCGCGGGGAGCTCGTGCGTGTCCGCGACCACGCGTACCCGCGCCCCGCTCGGGTCGACCAGGTCCACCGTCACCCCGCCCAGGCTCTCCGGCAGGCTGGCCATGGTCCGTCCGGTCGCGTCCGCGAGCCGCAGCACGTCGTTCGGCTCGGCGGCCATGAACGCGGGGCCGATGAACCGGGACCGGGGGCCCCGGCGGATGAGCACGCAGGGGGATCCGGGGTCGGCGCCCCGCAGGTGCAGCTCGTCCTGCGTACGCAGCGAGGTCGTGAAGCCGAAGGCCCGGGCGAAGACCTCGGCCCGCTCCAGATCCGGCTTCTGGAACTCCAGCCAGGCCAGGTCGTGCACCTTGACGATCGGGTTGCGCGCCCGCCCGGGGTGCTCGCCCGGCAACGCACCCTGCTCGCTGTGCAGGCCGGTGTGTGGGTCGTGCCGGTCGATCATGTCACGCTCCTTTCCAGGTGATGACGAAATCGTCACTTACGAGAGTAGCGTCAGTCAAGACCGGCTGACGATTCCGTCAACTCTGAAGCCCGCCAGGATTAAAGTGGGCGCAGACCGACCTGGGAGAGGTGAACAAGTAGGCATGGCGCAACAGACCCGGCACGCCCCTAACCGCCTGGAACGGCGGAAGGCGCACACCCGATCGGCGCTCGTTCGCGCGGCCCAGACCTTCATCGCGGCTGGCAAGCAGAACGTCCCGATCCTCGAGCTCACCCAGGCCGCGGACGTGGGGATGGGGTCGTTCTACAACCACTTCGACAGCAGGGAGCAGCTCTACCAGGCCGCGGTGGAGGACGCCCTCGAGCGCTACGGCGCCCTGCTCGACGAGCTGACCGTGGGCCTGGACGACCCGGCCCACGTCTTCGCGCAGAGCTTCCGGCTGACCGGACGCCTCCATCGCCGGAGTCCCGAGCTGAGCAAGGTCCTGCTCAGCAACGGCCTGGCCCTGGCCGGTTCCGACAAGGGACTCGCGCCGCGAGCCCTGCGCGACATCGAAGACGGCGTCCGTGCCGGGCGGTTCAGCGTTCGCGACCCCGAGTTGGCGATGGTGATTATTGCCGGCGCCGCGCTGGTTCTCGGGCAACTGCTGCACGACCACCCCGAGCGCGACGACGCCGCTGCAACCGACCGGGTCACCGAGGACCTGCTGCGCACGCTCGGTCTACCGCCCGACGATGCGCACGAGATCTGCCTGCGGCCCTTACCCGCGCTCGACGGTGTCCGCCCGTAAGACCATTGTCCATCCGCCCGAGCGGGCCGCCGGCCGATCCTAGGCAGTGGCCGCCTCGCGCACCATCCGGTTGGCCGTCTCCGGCTCATACCCGGTCGCCCGGAGCAGGTCACTCGCCATGGTGCGTAGCTGGATCACCACGGCGTCCGAGAAGGGCTTGAGGCCCCTGTGGTACGCCTGGCCGGCCAGGCGCGCCCCGTCCAACACCGCGTTGCGGGTCTGGTCGAACGGCCCACCCTCCCGCGCCTCCCGCCTCAGCAACTGGATCGCCTCGGCGAGCCTATCCACGGCGCCGGGGAGTTCCTCCGGGACCGGCTCGTCGTATTGCAACGTGGTCGCGGCCCAGCGGGCCAGCGCCCGGCACCCGAGGGTCACCCGATCGATGTGCTGGATGCCGCGCCGGTAGTGCTTGACATCGATTCGGCGTTGCCAGCGTAGCGGCGCGATCGTCGTTACCTCCTCGGCGCCAGCCAGGGCCTCGTGCAGCCGGGCGAGGTCGGGTTCCATTCCGCTCAACTGGTCCAGCGCCCGTGTCGCGCGGTCCGGGTCACGCCGGGCGAGTGCGTGTGCAACCTCTCGAAGCTGCGTGTGGAGGGTCGCGGCGACCGGTGCGACAGCCCGCTCGAGAATGCGCATCGGGTTGATCGGTATCAGCAACGCCACTACCGCCAGCCCGATGGCGCCGCCCACTCCCGCGTCGATGATCCGCGCCCATTCGAGGCCCTGCTGCACGTGGGAGAACGTGGCGATCAGCACAGCGGTACTGCCCGCCTGAGCGACCAGCGCACCGCTGCGCCCGGTCATCAACAGGGCGACGGCGATGGCCAGCATTACCACCAGGCCGATCTGCCAGGGCCCGAACCCGAGGGAGCGGATGAGAAGATCACTGACGAGCAGGCCCAGCCCGACGCCGAGCATCATCTCGACGGTACGTAAGGCGCGCTGCCCGAGGGCGGCGACGATCGTGCCGACGGCCGCGCTGGGCGCGAAGATCGGTGCGGGGCGACCCAGGACGTCGTGCGCCAGCCCCCAGGACAACGTGGCGGCAAGCCCACATTGAGCTGCTACGAACAGAATGATCGTGAACAGGCGCAGCCTCAGCCGGCCTGCTTCGCCACCGTGACGCCGGGCCTTCGCCGCCAGGTCCTTGGCGTGTCCGGCAGCGGCGTTGGGGCGAAGCAGGTCTCCCCGCTCAGCAGCCATGGCGGGGGTTACCCCGCCCGGCCCTCACAAACCCGGCGATCCGTTCTCCTCCCTGTCGAGCTTCCTGTCGAGGCGATTCGGTTGCCCCCGCTCCCATGGCTACCCGCTCGGCGAAGCCGGGCAGCTTACGGGCGTTGCGACCCCGCTCAGACCACCCACGATGCCGGCCGCGAGCCGTTGCGGCAGCACCAGGACAGGGCAGGTTCAGCCGGTCGTAGCATTTGATCTTGATGGTTCGGTGGGACAGGATGTTCCGCCGTGCGCGCAATATTGGCCTTGGCTGACCGTGAAGAGATATCCCGTGGCTTGGCCGAAGGCCTGGAGTACAAGCAGATCGGGGTGCTGATCAGCCGGGATCCGTCGGTGGTGTCGCGGGAGGTCGCCCGGCACGGTGGCCGGGCCGGGTACCGGGCCGCGGCGGCCGACGCGGCGGCGGCGGTCGCCCGGTGCAGGCCGAAGACGTGGGCGGTCGAGCGGGCGCCGGGCCTGCGGGAGGTGGTACGCGAGCGGCTGCGGCTGGGCTGGTCACCGGCGTCGATCGCGGGTCGGCTGGCGTTCGACTACCCCGACGATCAGGCTTACCGGGTGTCTCACGAGGCGATCTACCAGTGGGTGTACGCCCAGCCGGTGTCCACTCTGGCGCGGGAGTTGATCCGGCTGCGTACCGGCCGCACGGCCCGGCGTGGCGGTGCCCGTCCGGCGCCGGCGCCGCGGATCCGTGAGCCGCGCTACCTGGACGAACGCCCCGCCGAGGTCGAGGGCCGGCAGGTCCCCGGGCACTGGGAAGGCGACCTGGTCATCGGCAAGGGCGGGAAGACGGCGGTGGCGACGCTGGTCGAGCGCACCTCGCGGTTCGTGGTCCTGGTCCCGCTGACCGGCCGGGACGCGTTGACCGTCGGCGACGCGATCATCGCCGCCGCCGGGACGCTACCGCCGCAGCTGGCCCGGTCGTTGACCTGGGACTGCGGGTCCGAGATGGCCGGCCACGCGAGGATCACCGCCGCCGGACTGCCGGTGTACTTCGCCCGCCCGCACTCACCCTGGCAACGCGGCAGCAACGAGAACGCCAACCGGATCCTGCGGGAGTACTTCCCCAAGGGCGTCCCGATCACCTCCGACCCCAAATATCTGGCGATGGTGGCTTCCGAGATCAACGACCGACCGCGTAAGATCCACGATTGGAAGAAGCCCTCCGAGATATTCACCGAACTCGTCGAGGCAAATGCTTCCACCGACTGAACTCGCCCAGTTGACCGCTGGATCTCTGCCCGCTCGCGATCGTTCAACCGGGTGGTGACGGCTGCTCGGATGGGAATCGTCGGGTACGGGCCGCGTCGGCTACGGCGACGCCGGCCAGGATGAGGGCGGCGGTGGTGGCTACCGCGAGCGGCGGTGCCGGCCGCATTGCTGGGGTGAGGGCGACCAGGGCGAGTGCGCCGATCAGGCGGGTTGGGGACACGCGGCCGAACACCGCGTACTCGAAGGTGGCTCGTCCGGCGAGGAACAGGGCGGGTCCGGCGAGGATGACGGCGATCCAGGCCGGGTCCGGGTGTCCGAGCGGGTGGGTGATGACGAGTTCGTCGCCGACGGCGATGGTGACGATGCCGGCGATCATGATCACGTGGGAGTAGACCGTCAGGACAGCAACGCGGAGTCGTTTGGGGGCCGCTGTGATGGCGCCGGCTATCAGTGCTCCGGCGCGGTGGATGTAGATGCGCCACAGCAGTGCCGTGGTGGCGAACGCGAGGAGGGTCGCTGCGCTGCGGGCAGCGCCGAACGCGCCGTTTGCGAATGCCAGTCCGGTCACCAGGATCGGCTCGCCGAGCGCGATGATGAAGAACTGCCGGAACCGCTCGGCCACGTGTTCTTCGGAGACCACGACCTCGAGTCGGCGCTCGCCGCTGCGGCCCAGCCGCGGCGTGGGGAAGCCGATTGCGATCCCCACGAACTCCACGGCCGCCGCCGTCATCCACAGCGCTCCCCGCACCCAGCCGGACAGGAAAGCCCCCGCGATCCAGAGCACCGCAGACACGCCGACCCAGACCAGTAGCCGCACCGCGTTGCGCTGCCCCTCGTGGCCCCGCAACAGAAGGATCGCGACAGCGAAGATACCAAGCCGGACGACGACGTACACACCTGCGAAGACCAGGCCCCGCCGGCCGAACGCCTCGGGCGCCGCAGCCGCCAGCACGAGCGTGCCGAACATGATCGACATGACCACCAGCTGGATCAGCGGATGTCGCGGGTCGAACGTGTCCGTAAACCTCGTGGCAGCGATCCAGACAAACAACACGGCGAACAGCAACACCAGTGTCTGGAACGCGCCAGTCCAGCTCGGATGCTTAAGCAGCTCCTGCGAGAGCCGGAAGAACGCCAGGACGAACACCAGGTCCAAGAACAGTTCCAGGAATCCCGCCCGCCCCTGCCCGGGCCTTCGTAGCAGCTTGCTCGCCCCGCCCGTCGTCATCGGCCGCCCGTTTCTGCCGTTTCTGCCCGTCTTAACCGTAGTCGTACCATGCCGTAGGGCCTTGAACGTTGCTGACGTAGGCGCTGCCCGCAACGACTGCTGTGTGGCCCTAAGTTGCGCCGGCGTGCGGTGCGGCTGTATCGAGAGGCCGACCCCGGGGCCGTAGGAGGTCGAAGACCGCGGGCTGCTGTCGGAGATCATCGACCTCCACGACCGGTCCGGGCAGACGTACGGCAGGGCCGCGCACGCGACGCTGCGTCGGCGCGGCATTTCTGGTCAAAGCACTAGCCGGGTGGTGACGGCCGCTCGGATGGAAGTCTTCGAGTGCGGAGCATGTCGGCTACGGCGACGCCGGCCAGGATGAGGGCGGCGGTGGTGGCTACCGCGAGCGGCGGTGCCGGCTTCATTGCTGGGGTGAGGGCGACCAGGGCGAGTGCGCCGATCACGCGGGGGGCGGACACGCGGCCGAACACCGCGTACTCGAAGGTGGCTCGTCCGGCGAGGAACAGGGCGGGTCCGGCGAGGATGACGGCGATCCAGGCCGGGTCCGGGTGTCCGAGCGGGTGGGTGATGAGGAGTTCATCGCCGACGGCGATGGTGACGATGCCGGCGATCATGATCACGTGGGAGTAGATCGTCAGGACAGCAAGGCGGCGTGGGTTGGGGGCCATTGTCATGGCGCCGGCCAGCAGTTCTCCGGCGCGGTGGATGTAGATGCGCCACAGCAGTGCCGTGGTGGCGAACGCCAGTAGGGCCCCGGCGCTGCGGTCAGCCCCGAACTCGCCGCTTCCGAATGTCAGTCCGGTCACCAGGATCGGCTCGCCGAGCGCGATGATGAAGAACTGCTGGTACCGCTCGGCCGTGTGCTCCTCGGAGACCACGACCTCGAGTCGACGCTCGCCGCTGCGGCCCAGTCGCGGCGTGGGGAAGCCGATTGCGATCCCCGCGTACTCCATGACCGCCGCCGTTATCCACAACGCTCCACGCACCCAGCCGGCCAGGAGCCCACCCGCGATCCATGGCACCGTAGCCATGCCGACCCAGAACAGTAGCCGCACCGCGCTGGGCTGTGCCTCGTGGCCACGCAAAAAGAAGATGGCGACAGCCAGGCCACCAAGCCGGACGGTGAGGTACGCACCTGCGAAGACCAAGCCCTTGCGGCCGAACGCCTCAGGCGTCGCAGCCGCCATCACGAGGGTGCCGAACATGATGGGCATGGTCAGCAGCTGTACCAGCGGATGCTGCGGGTCGAACGCGTCCAGCAACCTCGCCGTAGAGACCCAAACCGCCAACACAGGGAGCAGCAACACCAGTGTCTGGAACGCGCCAGTCCAGCTCAGATGCTCCAGCAGCTCCTGCGAGAGCCGGACGAATGCGAGGACGAACACCAGGTCGAAGAACAGTTCCAGGAATGCCGGCCGCCCCTGCTCAGGTCTTCGCAGCAGTACCCCCAACTTACCCGCCGTCATCGGTCGCCCGCTTCTGCCGTTTATGCCCGTCTTAACCGTAGTCGGACCATGCCGTTGGCCTCGAACGTTGCCGACATGGCCGCCGCACAACGACTACTGCCCGGGGCCGCCCCTTCCTGCCCACCCACCCGGAGGCCACCAGACCGCGCCCGCTCGGTCCGGGTCAAACCTCAAGCGGGGCGCTCCACCTGGACCGGGCGGGCGCGCTTGAGGTGGCGGCACGCCGCCGGTCAGCCCCGTTATTCGCCGGCCGGTGGCCGGTCCCGGTCGCCAGGTGCCGGCTGCCAGCCGTCGCGTCGTCCTCCGGGTGGTCGCCCGCCGGCTGGTCCGGGCCACCCTGACCGAGGCCGCTCAGACGGTGCAGGTCCCCCCGTGCGGTCTGCGGGGCCGGCCTCGGCTGGCACGGAGCCGGCCTGCCTGTCGGCGGGCACGAACTCACGCAGCAAAATTCGCGCGATGCCGGCGGCCGGGATGGCCAGCAGGGCTCCCAGGAGGCCGCCCAGCTCCGCGGCGAGCAGCACGCTGACCAGCACTGTCAGCGGGTTGAGCTGGACCGCGTGGGACATGATGACCGGCTGCAGCAGGTGGTTCTCGACCTGCTGGTAGACCACGAAGAAGACCAGCACGACGACCCCGGCGGTGGGCGAGTGCAGGAAGCCCGCGCCGCCCGCGACGATGGCGCCGAGGGTCGCCCCCACCAGCGGGATCAGGTCGGCGATGGCGACCAACAGGGCGATCACGGCGGCGAACGGCACGCCGGTGACCGCGAGCACCACGAAGGTCGCCAGGCCACAGATGAGGCTGATCAGGAGGTTTCCGCTCAGGTAGCCGGTGATGGTGCGCGCCGACTCCCGGCCGATGCGGCGCAGCCGCTCGGCCCGGGCGCCGCCGGCCAGGGCCAGCGTCCCGGCGGTGATCCGCGGCCCCTGCACCACCATCAGGTACGCCAGCACCACCACCGTCAGCACTCCGGCGACGCCCTGAACCGTCCCGCGGACCAGCCCGACCGTCGACCGGCCGAGCTTGCCGCCGAAGCGCTGGAACTGGTCGGCGTGGGCCTCGGCGTACTGCCGCAGGTGGAACCGCTCCAGCAGTTCGCCGACCGGTCCTCGCCCGGCCCGAGCCTCGCGCAACAGGTCCGGCGCCCGGTCGATGAACCGGGCCAGCTCGTCCAGCAGGGGCACCACGATGAGCACGCCGAGCGCGGCGAGCGCCACGAAGCTGGCCACGAACACGACCAGCGTGGCCGCCGCCCGACGCCGAACGAGCCGTCGCTGCACCCGATCCACCAGCGGATTCAGGGCCACCGCGAAGAACGCGGCGACCACCACCCACATCAGCACCCGCCGGGTCTCCCACACCAACGCCAGCCCGACCAGGGTGGCGAGGACCAGACCGATGACGATCAGCGTCCGGCGGGCCATAGACCGATCGTCGGCGTCGCTCACCGGGCGCGGCTACCCGCTAGGAAAAAGGAGAAACCCGGCGGAAGTAGTCTCGATGTCTGGGGGCGCCGTCAGGCGAACGGGCTCGACGCGAGGGCATCGAGCGCTGCCCGTCGGCCGACTTCGATCATGTCGGTCGCCCTGTGGAAGTCGTACGTCCGGACGGCGTTCGTCGGTATCTCGATCAGCAGGTCCGGCGGGTAGCCGGCCAACCGGTAGCGGATTAGAAGATCCCGTACGGCCTCCAATGACAGGCTCATGACGTCGGATACGCGCAGGTCGGCGGGGAGTTGGCCAAGTGGCCCGTCGTCGGTGGTGATGGTTTCCGCGGAGGCGTCCGCCGCTGGGCTGCCGTCACCAGATGCGCCGCCGCGGGAGATCACCCGGTCGACGAATCCGGCGGGGCCCCGCGGGTGGTCCCGCCACCCTTGTCCTGGCGGGTCGGCCGATTCCCGGACAGCTGCCTCAGGGTGGGAGTCGGCGCGGTCTGCCCTGAGGGACACGGCGACGACCGCGTCGGCCGGCATGAAGGTGGTCGGCGCCATCGGTAGCGGCTCCATCAGGCCACCGTCGGCGAGGAGTCGGCCGTTGATCATGACCGGCGTGATGGCGGGTGGCAGTGCGATGGAGGCGCGCGCCGCGATGTCCACCGGACCGTGCTGAAACCACACGGCTCGGCCGGCCCACAGGTCGGTCGCTACCGCCGTGAAGGGCACTGGCAGCTGTTCGATGCGTACGCCGTCGAGTAGCTCCCTGACCCGGGCCATGAGCTTCTCGGCCCGGATCGCGCCGGGCGCGCCGACCTTCGGATCGAGCAGGCGCAGCACGTCGCGTTGGCCGATGGTGCGTACCCAGTCGGCGTAGGTGTCGAGCTTGCCCGCTGCGTACAGCCCCCCGACGAGGGCACCCATGGAAGAGCCAGCGATCCCAACGATGTCGAACCCACGCTCCTCAAGGACCTGGATCACCCCGATGTGCGCATAGCCGCGCGCCCCGCCTGCGCCGAGTGCCACCGCGATCCGCACGTCACCACCGTCCACTGCTCCGACCCAGGTTGGGCGACGCTTCGATGTCGAGGAGGTCGAGCCGCAGCTGCTTGGCAGGTCGGGCAGGCTCAAAGACACACCCGTCGCTGCTGACACTCAATCACGAAACGGAGGACCGATACCCGACCTCGGGACTTCCACGACAGATCAGTCTCGAGGTGAGCCCAGGGACTGTGGATCTAACGGTGTTTCCGGCCTGACCCGCCAGGCGTTGTGCCTGGTGAGGAGGGTGCCGTGATGACCGCGACACTGAACGATGTGACCGCGAGGAAGACCAAGGCCAAGGCCGATCAGTCGGCGGAGGCGAAGGCCGCCGCCGAGCTGGTCCGGTTGGCCAAGGAACAGGGCCTGTCTTTGACGGGGCCGGATGGGCTGCTCAGGCAGTTGACCAAGACGGTCCTGGAGACCGCGTTGAAAGAGGAGATGACCGAGCACCTGGGTTATGAGAAGCACCAGGTCCAACAGACACTCATCCCCGGTCCAAGAGGCTGGCCGCGCGGATCGCAGCGGCAGGTAGATCAGGCTCGGGGGAGCGGGATGGAAGAAGTGGCATGCGCTCAATGGCCCGCAACTGCGCCCAACCGGGCTGAACTGCACTCAACTGCACCGGCCCCTACCTGCGATCTCCACTACGCCTCAGCGTCGAAGATCCGGTCCATGGCGACCGCGCCGCTGAGGAGCACCGGCCGGAGTTGGTGCCGGTAGACGCTCTCGGTGACGGTCGTGCCGGAGTGGCCGCAGAGGTCGGCAATCTGCTCGATGCTCACGCCGCTGTCCGACAGCAGGGACACAAAGCTGTGCCGCAGCTCGCGTGGGGTCCACTCGCACGGGTCAAGGCCCGATCTGGCCATCCCGCCGTGCGTGGACTTCCTCGGCGCCGGCTGGCGGAGCGGCCAGTAGGCCACCCGCCAGCCGGGCCACGCTCAGCTATGCGTCACGCGTGCGGAACAGGACGGCCGCCACGATGAGCAGCAGCGCTGTCCAGCCAGCGAAAACGCCAAGGCCCTGCCACGGGCCCAGCAGGTCGTCCGGGGCCCGCTGCGCCTGCAGGATGAGCTGACCCGCGTTGGTCGGCATCCACGCGTTGATGTGATGACCCCAGCTGTCCGGCAGCAGCCCGGTCAGGTTCGACACGATCAGGACCAGCCCGAGCACCGCGGTGATGGCGCCCGCGGTGTGCCGCAGGATCGCGCCGAAGGCCAGGGAGAACAGGCCGAGCACGGCGAGGTAGAGTCCGGCGCCGATCACCGACCGGGTGACGCCCGGGTCGCCGAGGTGGACCGGGATGTGCGCGGCGATGAGCTGACGGCCGATGAAGAAAGCGGCGAAGCTGAGCAGTTCGCCGACGACGAGCATGAGGATCGCGAACACCGCGATCTTCGCGGTCAGCACCGTCAGCCGTCGCGGCTGTGCCTGCAGGGTGGACCGGATCATGCCCGTGGTGTATTCGGCGGAGATCACCATGACCCCGAGCACGGCGACCACCAGCTGACTGACGAACACCGGCCGGGCCAGGATGATCTCCAGCGGGTGGCGGAGCAGGTCGGCCTGCTCGCGGGGCTCAAACCGTCCCCACCGGTGCATGGTCGCCCAGGCGATCAGCGACATCAGGCCGATGGAGATCCCGGCCATGGCC
The DNA here is from genome assembly GCF_033804685.1 of Micromonospora sp. RTP1Z1. Taxonomy (NCBI): domain Bacteria; kingdom Bacillati; phylum Actinomycetota; class Actinomycetes; order Micromonosporales; family Micromonosporaceae; genus Micromonospora; species Micromonospora sp. RTP1Z1. The sequence goes on along the minus strand of NZ_JAPFQV010000028.1, from coordinate 3,081 downwards.
ACCAGCGACCAGATCGTGGAGCGGACGGTGCGGATCTTGGTCCACTCGGAGCGCAACGCCCCGCCGAGCCCGGCCTTGCGGGTCGCGGGCGGCAGTGCCACGGGCAGCGTCAGCGCGGTCATGCTCGGTTCTCCTCCTTGTCGGCACCCCGGACGGCGGCGTGGTACTCCACGCTGTCCCGGGTGAGTTCCATGAATGCCTGCTCCAGCGACGCCTGCAGTGGCGACAGTTCGTGCAGTCGTACGCCGTTGTCGAAGGCGAGGTCGCCGATCCGGTCCAGGGCCAGTTCGGTGACCAGCAGGCGTCCCTCGCCGTCCGTGGCGGGCTTCCCGCCTGCGCCCACGACCAGTTCGGCCAGCCGCGTGGCGTCCGGGGTCCGCACCCGGACCGCCAGCTCGGAGTTCTGGTCGATGAACTCCTGGACCGTGCAGTCCGCGATCATGCGACCGCGACCGATGACCAGCAGGTGGTCGGCGGTGCTTTCCATCTCCGACATGAGGTGGCTGGAGACGAAGACGGTCCGGCCCTCGGCGGCCAGCATCTTCATCAGGTTCCTGATCCAGAGGATGCCTTCGGGGTCCAGCCCGTTGACCGGCTCGTCGAAGATCAGGATCTTCGGGTCACCGAGCAGCGCGCTCGCGATGCCGAGCCGCTGTCCCATCCCGAGCGAGAACCCCCTGGCCCGCTTCCGGGCCACCTCGGTGAGGCCGACCAGCTCCAGGACCTCGTCGACGCGACGTTTCGGCAGGTTGTTGCTCTGCGCCAGGCAGAGCAGGTGGTTGTACGCGCTGCGCCCGCCGTGGATGGCCTTGGCGTCCAACAGGGCGCCGACCTCCCGCATCGGGTTGTCCAGTCGGCCGAACGGCTGCCCGTTCACGGTCACCCGGCCGGCGCTCGGGGCGTCCAGACCGAGGATCATCCGCATCGTCGTGGACTTACCGGCTCCGTTGGGACCGAGGAACCCGGTCACCTGCCCGGGCCGCACGGTGAACGAGAGCTGATCCACCGCCAGCCGGTCGCCGTATCTCTTCGTGAGGCCGACAGCCTCGATCATAGGGGCATCCTCTCGGATTTTCGGGTCGCGCGACGTACGGCGCTGACCTGCAGAAAGGCGCACCGCCTGGTGCATCCGCCCCGGACTCTACGGTCCCCAACCTGAGAGGTTGCTTAGCCAAGATCTTCCGCCTCGGCTTCCTGTGCGCGGTCGGCTGCTGCGACGACGGGTTCTGGCAGGTCATCGAGATGGGCAGCAGCAGCGGCACGTCGCGGATGTGCGTCGGCTGCGCCCGGAAGTACGAGGAGCTGACCCCCGGCCAGGTGTGGGCGCCGCGCGTTCCCCCGGCCCACGGAACCCTGGTCCACCCGGGGATCCTCGGTGACGAGCCCTGCGACAACGTCATGGGGCTGACCGGCCACGCAGACCGCGAGTGGCTGCTCGGAGAACGAGCACGTCGAGCAGCTCGTCTCCCTGGTGGGCCACCACCGCCTCGACCTCTCCGGGTCGATCAGCGATGTGCTGCCGCTGTCCGAGGCGCCCCGGGGCGTCGAACGGCTTGTGAAGAAGGAAGGCAGCCCGATTCGGCTGATCCTCAAGCCCTGACACCTACTGCGGGTCGTGAGGTTCTCGCCTCCTGCCCCGCGGTCCACGCTGGCATGCCGGCAGGGTGGGTGACCCTGCGAGTCACCCGGCCGATGGAGGAGCCAGCGCAGGCCGTCCGACGGTGAAGCCGCCGTCGCGCCACAGTCGGTAGACGGCGACGGCGGCATCAGGAGTCGACTGCAGCCGTTATCCGGGTGCCAGTTGTAGTTCGTCATGAACGACGATCATGGATTTGTGGTCGACGTCGCCCCTCGGACACGAACCATTACCCCACGGTGCGCGCTGAGATCCACTTCAGCGCGCACCGTTTGCGTTTCCGGCTGGTAGGTGAGCCGGAGGCCGAGTTGCCGGTAGACCTCGGCCTTGTCGGCGGGGTCGGCGTCGCGGAGCACGGTAGCGATGTCACCGAGCGCCTGTACCAGGTCATTGATCTCGGATCGGCTCATCCGGCGCGGGCTGTTGCCCGACTGCGCGTGGAGATCGGCTTCAGCGCGAGCGCGTTCGCCTGGGTTTGAGAGATCCAGTCGGTCACCACCGCGGGGTCCGCTCCGGCGTCGAGGGCGGCGCGGTAGCGCTCTAGCTCGGCGTCGCACTCGGTGATGATCGCCTGAGCCGCCGTGGCGAGCGCGGGCGGTTGGTCCAGTGGCTGGGCATCGGCCATCGCGGTGATGGTCTGTGCGATGCGGTGGGGTGTGAAGGCGGAGGCCAGCCAGGTGTCGAGCGGGTCGGTGAGGGCGTCCTCCCGCAGGTACACGTTGCTGGGATGTGCGACCTGGTTGGCGAGGGCGTATTCCTGCGGGAAGTGATGTGCCCTGGGTTTGGTGGAGTTGGTTTGGTTGACTTCTCGCGCTGCAAGATCGCCGAGGAGACCATGCATGCCGAAGCCGTATCCGGCCCGACCTGCCGTGCGGTAGCCCGCCAGCGCAACGCCACCTGCCGGCCGTCGCTGACGAGCGACACGATCTGGCAATGGCTGTCGGCCCAGGTTGCCGCATTGGCGTCATCCGATGCCTGCAGGTCTGCGACAGGTCGGCCCGCCCGCCGTGATCGAACTTGTCAGCGAAGGACCGCCCCAGCTCGTCGGTGCGGTCACCGTTCCAGACGCACCACCAGGTCGCGTATGAGTCGCTCCACGGTCATGATCGCGGATGCTACAACAACAGCGACCGTCTTCCATGACCTGCTGCCAGTGTCATCACCTCGCTGGGGCTGTCGACAATCGCCACGGTCGGGCGCTTCAAGCACGCGTTCCTGAACTTCTGCGGGGTGCATTCTGCCGGGCGGCACCCGGTCGGACTCATCGGGCTCAGCGAAGTTAGTGGGGGTTGAGGTGTCCGCGGCTTTTCCGGGTGGTTGCGCAGCGTGTTCGTAGGCGTTGGTTGATGGGGTTGCGGAAGCCGTAGGCGTTGCGGGCGACGGTTTTGATGACTCGGTTGGTGCCTTCGGATCCGGCGTTGGTGATTCCGGTGCGGATGAACGCC
>NZ_JAPFQV010000027.1:0-76442 GCF_033804685.1 Micromonospora sp. RTP1Z1 | reverse complement strand
CATGACCTGGGTGGCGGTGGTGTTCACCCCGATCGTGCTGGCCTACCAGGGCTGGACGTACTGGGTGTTCCGCAAGCGAATCGGGGTAGTCAACATTCCGCAACATTGATGGGCCTGCGGGCGCGGGACGCGGGGCGTTCAGGCCGTCGCCAGCTCGGCGTCCGCCCGCCGCTTGAGCAGGGTGAGGATGCGTCCGGCGATCTCCATCTCGGCGGCGGGGATGTCCGCGTACAGCCGGGCGGTGATGCCGGCGGCCGCATCGGCGACCTGGCGCTGCCGGGCTCGGCCGGCGTCGGTGAGCGCGAGACCGGGCCCTCCTGCGGGCAGCGTGCGGAGCAGCCCGGCGGCCGCCAGCTCGGCGAGCGTCGCCCGCACCGCCGCCTCGTCGACCTTCAGGGCGCCGGTCATCCGGTGGACGAGCGCGGTGCGCTCGACGGCCCCGCCCTCGGCGGCGACGGCGTTCAGCGCGACGGACTGGGCGAAGGTGATCCCGATGCCGGCCAGCTCGCGTTCGAGCACGGCCCGGGTGGCGTAGTGGGCCAGGCCGATGACCTGGCCGGAGAGGGTGGTCGACATGCGACACTCCTTCCATCGATTCGTTGGCGCAACCAACGTTGGTTTGGTCAACGTAGCAGAGATCGTGGGTGCTGCCAACGATCGCTGGTAGGGTGGCCGTCATGGAACCCGGCACCCCGGCCCGGCTGCGCGCCACCCCGAGCTGGCTGCTCACCCAGACCGCCGCGTACGCCTCCCGCCTCGTCGCCGACGGCCTCGGCGCGCTCGACGCGCGCGGCTACCACTACCGGCTGCTTGCCGCCCTCGACGAGCACGGCCCGGCCAGCCAGGCCGACCTGGGCCGGTGTTGCGGCATCGACCGCAGCGACGTGGTCGCCGTGCTCAACGAACTCGCCGCGAAGGACCTGGTCCGCCGGTCACCGGATCCGACCGACCGGCGCCGCAACGTGGTCACCCTCACCGACGCCGGCCGCCGCGAGCTGCGCCGGATGGCCGACGCCCTCGACCGGGTCCAGGAAACCCTGCTCGCCCCACTGTCCACGACGGAACGCGACGAGCTGACCCGGCTGCTCACCACCCTGCTCGACCACCACGCCGGCCGATAAGTCGTCCACCACCAAGATCTACACCGCTATGGTGAGCCGATGCCCGTCACCGTCCGCGAACTCACCCCCGACGACCTGACCGACGCCTGGCAGCTCGGTCGGCTCGCCTTCGGCTCCGACCCGCAGCCGCCGCCGCACGCCACCGCACCGGTGCCCGGCCTGACCCGCTACGGCGCCTTCGACGACGGCGGCCGACTCGTCGGCAAGGCCGTGGACCTGCACCACGACCAGTGGTGGGAGGACAGAAAGGTCACCGCCGCCGACGTCGGCGGTGTCGCCGTCGCCCCCGAGGCGCGCGGCCGGGGCGTCGCCCGCGCCCTCCTCGGTGGCCTGCTCCGCGGCGCCCACGACCGTGGCGCCGCGGTCAGTGCCCTCTTCCCCACGGTCACCGCCCCCTACCGGGCCTGCGGCTGGGACGTCGCCGGCGTCCTGCGCACCGTCACCCTGCCCACCGCGGCGCTGCCGCGGCACCGGCCCGCACCACACCTGAGCCTGCGCGCCGGCCAGGCGGCCGACCTGCCCGCCGTGGCCGCCCTCTACCAACGGGTGGCCCGCCACCGCTGCGGCCTGCTCACCCGCCAGGGTGAACTGTTCACCCACCCCGTCGACAGGCTCCCGTGCGACGGCCTCACCCTCGTCGAGCACGACGGTGACCTCGTCGGCTACGCCGCCTGGAACCGCGGCCGCGGCTACGGCCACGACGCCGCCCTCACCGTCGAGGACATCGCCGCCAGCACCGGCGACGCCGCCCGCGCACTGATCAGTTCCCTCGCCAGCTGGCACAGCGTCACACCCACCCTGCGGATCTGCCCGCTCCCCGGCGACGCCGTCAGCGCCCACCTGCCCCTGGAAGCCGCCCGGGAACACGAGCGGGACCTGTGGATGCACCGCCCCGTCGACGTGACCCGCGCCGTCGCCGACCGCGGCTGGCCCGCCCACCTGCGCGGCAACGTCGACTTCACCCTCCACGACGACCTCGCCGACTGGAACACCGGCACCTGGCGCCTCGAGGTCGCCGACGGCGACGCCCGGCTCACCCGGGCCGGGACGGAGCCGGACCTGCGGCTGACCGTCCGCGGCTTCGCCCTGCTCTACTGCGGCGCCACCAACGCCCACACCGCCGCCGAGGCGGGCCTGCTCCACCTCGGCGGCGGCGCGGACCCCCGCCCGCTGGACCTGCTGAGCGCTGGGGGAGCGGCCCACCTGCACGACTACTTCTGACCAGCCGCCACCGTCGCCGCAGGTCCGCCCGCACTCCGCCCACACCCGCGACCGACCCGTGCGGCGGCCCGACGAGCCGCCGCACGGGCCACCCGTCAACGGGCTTCGCGCAACTCCGCCAACCGCGCCTCGATCTCCGCCAGCTCCGCGCGCAGCTTCTCCGCCTGCTGCTCCGCCTCCGCCCGCTCCGCGGCCATGATCTGCTCCACCGCCTCCTGCACCCCCGGCACGTCCACCAGCGCCACCATCCGCAGCGCCTCCGCCGGCTTCACCACGTACGGCTTCGCGAGCGCCTTCGCGCCCTGCTGCGCCGCCACCGTCCACTCACCCTCGGCGTACGCCAACGTCACCGTCAGCCCCGCCGGGCCCTTCGGCCTCGCCGCCTTCACCGGCCGACGCGCCGGCTTCGCCTCCACCTGCTGCTCCACCTTCGGCTCCTCCCGACGCGGCGCCGGCACCCGCGGCGTGTCCAACACGAACTCCGGCTCCGCCGGCGCGGCCGGCTCCTCCACCACCGGCTCCGGCTTCGGCTCCGCCACCTTCCGCCCCGCGCCCCGCGGCGCGATCGCCACGTCGACGGGGGAGAAGGGCAACTCGTCGCGGCCGAACCGCACCACCACGAACTCCTCGGACACCGCCGGATCGGTCAGCTCCACCACCTGGCCGACCTGCCCGGCCACCTGACCCGCCGTTGCGGTGAACACCACCTTCGGCTTACGGCCCGCGGCCAACGCCTCCCGGACGCCCTGCACCTCGTCAGTGGACAAACCCTGGCCCGCCATCACAGCCCTCTTCCGTACATACGTTTGATTGCAGCCTTGATACCAGCAGGCTGCGACACCGCGAAGATCAGGCCCCCAGCGCGCGCAACGCCGTGTCGGCGTGCTCGTTCATGCTCAACTCGCTGTGCACCACCGCCAGCACCCGCCGGTCCGCACCGATCACGAACGTCATCCGTCGCGTGCTCAACGCCCCCAACGGCAACCGCCGCCGCACCCCGAACGCGTCCGCCACCGCGCCGTCGACATCCGACAGCAGCGGATAGTCGAACCCGTGCCGCCGGGAGAACTCCGCCTGCTTCTCCACCGGATCGCGGCTGATGCCCACCCGCTGGGCGCCCACCGCCGCGAACTCCGCCGCCAGATCCCGGAAATGACAGCTCTCCGCCGTGCACCCCCGCGTCATCGCCGCCGGATAGAAGAACAACACCACCGGCCCCGCCGCGAGGAACTCCGACAACCGCCGAACCGTCCCCGTCTCGTCCGGCAGCGCGAAATCCGCCACCAGGTCACCGACACCCACACCCACCATGCACCTCCGCTGATCGACCCCCGGCGCGGTGAGCGTAAGCGATCAGCCCCAGACCCTGGTCACCTCGTCGACCACCGCCGCCGCCTGCGCCCGACCCGCCCGCGCCGCACCCGCCCGCCGCGCCGGATCCAACACGTTACGACCGATCGCCCGCCGCGCCGCCGCGTCCGGCGCCACCACCGCCACCCGCGCCGACCGGCGCAACGCCGCCACCTGCGCCGCCAGCCGCGGCATCGGACCGAACGCCGACGACACCGGCGCCAGCACCACCACCGCCTCCGCGCCCGCCGCCAGGTCCGCGTTCACCGCCGACCGCATCCCACCATCGACGTACCGGCGATCCCCGATCGTCACTGGCGGCCATACCCCCGGCACCGCGCAACTGGCCCCCACCGCATCCACCAGTGACACCCCACCGGCCGCGTCGAACACCACGAACTCACCCGAACCCGCGTCCACCGCCGTCACCAGCAACCGCCGCGCCGGCCACTCCCGCACCGGCAACCGCCCCTCGATCACCGCCCGCCGCGACGCCTCCGACGGCGTCCGCGCCGCCACCGCCATCGCCCCGATCCGCGCCCGCGACCGCACCTCGTCCCGGGTACGCCCACCCGCCCACAACAGCCGCGCCACCGCACCCACCCCGAATCGGGCCGCCACCTCACCCGCGGCCGGGCGCAACTGCGCCGCGTACAACTCCTCCACCGGCACCCCGGAACACACCTGCGCCCCCACCACCGACCCCGCCGACGTGCCCACCACCAGGTCCGCCCCGGCCAACTCCACCAACCGCTCCGCCAACCCGGCCAGCAGCCCCAACTCCCAGGCCACCCCGGTCACCCCACCACCGCCCAGCACCAACGCCCGCGTCATGTGTGATCGTCCTCTCCACCACCGGACCGTGCCGGCCACGGTAACGTCACCCGCACCACCAGGGCAGGGGAGTGGGCATTGACCTCCGTCACCATCGTCACCGGCGGCAGCCGCGGCATCGGTGCCGCCACCGCCCGCCGCCTCGCCGCGGCCGGCCACGACATCGCCATCGGCTACCGCCGCGACCACACCGCCGCGAAGGCCGTCCTCGACGACATCCAGGCCGCCGGCCGCCGTGGCCTCGCCGTCCCCGCCGACACGACCGACCCTGACCAGGTCCAGCGCCTCTTCGACGCCGCCGCCGACCTCGGACCCGTCACCGGCCTGGTCAACAACGCCGGCATCACCAGCCCGATCGGCCCTTTCACCGACCTGCGCCCCGACGACCTGCGCCAGGTCGTCGACGTCAACCTCATCGGGTACGTCCTCTGCGCCCAACAGGCCGCCCGCCGGATGACCCACGGCGGCGCCATCGTCAACGTCTCCTCCGCCGCCGCCACCCTCGGCAGCCCCGGCGAATACATCCACTACGCCGCCGTCAAAGCCGCAACCGACACCCTCACCCTCGGCCTGGCCAAGGAACTCGCCCCGCACGGTATCCGCGTCAACGCCGTCGCACCCGGCATCATCCGCACCGATATCCACGCCCTCTCCGGCGTGCCCGACAGGGCCGACAGCGCCGCCGGACGTATCCCGCTGGGCCGCGCCGGCGAACCCGACGAGGTCGCCGCCGCCATCGCCTGGCTCCTCGGCCCCGACGCCTCCTACACCACCGGCGCCGTGCTCCGCGTCGCCGGCGGCCTTTAGCCCCGGCACGGCGAACGGCCCGGGGCAGCGCACCCCCGGGCCGTCCTCATCGGCGCCGGGTCAGCTCGTGAACAGCTTCGCCGCCGTGATCACCGTCTGCGCCACCCCGTAACCCAGCAGCACCGACACCACCAACCAGGAGATCCACAACCGGGCCCGCTGCCCGTGACCGATCTCGTTCATCGCGTGCCGCTCCTCTCCGCCGCCACCGGCTCCGTACCCTCATCCGCGCCCCCGCCCGAAGCCGGCTCGTGGAACCGCTCCGGCACCGGCCGGATCAACAGGTTGGCGATGAACCCCACCGCCAGCACCCCGACCATCGTGAACAACGCCGGCCGGTACGCCGCCGCCGTCAACGTCCCCGGCTTGCCCTGGGCGTCGAGGAATCCGTTGACGATCAGCGGCCCGGCCACCCCCGCCGCCGACCACGCCGTCAACAGCCGCCCGTGGATCGCCCCCACCTCGAACGTGCCGAACAGATCCCGCAGGTACGCCGGCACCGTGGCGAACCCGCCGCCGTAGAACGACAGGATCACGCACGCCAACAGCACGAACAACGCCGTCGCCGTGTGCCCGACCACCGCCAGCAGCGCGTACAACACCATGCCGACACCGAGATACACCAGGTAGATCGGCTTACGCCCGATCAGGTCCGACGTCGACGACCACGCGAACCGGCCCGCCATGTTGAACAGCGACAGCAACCCCACGAAGCCACCCGCGGCCGCCACCGATACCGCCGACGTCCCGTTGTCCCGGAAGAAGTCCTGGATCATCGGGCTGGCCTGCTCCAGGATCCCGATGCCCGCGGTCACGTTGCAGAACAGCACCACCCACAGCAGCCAGAACGACCGCGTCTTCACCGCGTTCGCCGCCGACACGTTCGCCGTGGTCACCATCGGCTTCGCCGCCAGCCGCGCCGGATCGAAACCCGCCGGCCGCCAGTCCGCCGCCGGCACCCGCACGTTGAACACCCCGAACATCATGATCAGGAAGTAGCCGACGCCCAACGTCACGAACAACCACACCAGCGCGCCGCCCGACGCCGTCGAACCCGCGTTCGCCGGGTCGTACCCCGGGTCGTAGAACGACAGCAACTGCCGAGACAGGGGAGAGGCCACCATCGCCCCACCACCGAACCCCATGATCGCCAGACCGGTGGCCAGACCCGGCCGGTCCGGGAACCACTTGATCAACGTGGAGACGGGGGAGATGTAGCCGATCCCCAGACCGATGCCACCGAGCAGCCCGTACCCCAGGTACAGCAGCCACAACTGCCTCGTCGCGATGCCCAGCGCACCGACCAGGAACCCGGCCGCCCAGAAGCACGCCGAGACGAACATCGCCTTACGCGGCCCGTTCGCCTCCACCCAGGTGCCCGCCACGGCCGCTGACAACCCCAGCATCACGATGGCGATGCTGAAGATCACCCCGATCGCCGTCTGACTCGCGTCGAAGTGCGCGATCAATGAGTTCTTGTACACGCTGGTCGCATAGACCTGCCCGATGCAGAGATGGATCGCCAACGCCGCCGGCGGAATCAGCCAGCGGCTGTACCCGGGCGGCGCGACGGTGTGCCCACGATCGAGTGTGGAAAGCATGATGCTTCCTCTCCGGAAGATGGCGAGAAACCTTCCAACTTCATGCCCCCATCGCACGCCGCACGGAAACCCGCCACGCGGCAGACGGTCGAAACCCTGAGCCGAACGGTCACCCGCACCGCGCCCGCCTCACCCCACGTCGCACCGCCATCACGCCACGGAAGCGCCCGGCCCCATCTCATCCGAACCCGCCAGCGCCGGCCCGCCCCCGTCAGCCTCCCGCCACCGGAGCAGCCGCAACGCCAACCGGGCCCGCCCCGGACCCGCCAACCGACGCGGCCCGTACTTCGCGTCGAACAACGCGAACACCCGCGCCCGCTGCGCGTCCTCGTCCACCCGCGCCAACCGGAACCGCGTACCCGACCAGCCGTCCACCGCCAACGGCCGCGACAACTGCACCTCCAGCGGCCCCGTCCCGTGATCGGTCAACTGGTCCACGATCGGCGAGCCGTCGATGCACCACCCGTCGACCAACGCCACGAAGTGCACCTCACAGGAGCGCAACACCACGCCGTCGTACCGCAACGCCATCGGCAGGCAGACGTACTCCGCCAACCGCCGGGTGCTCGGATGCCGCCACAACTCGTCGAAGCGGCTCTCCACGAACTCACCCAACGGGCTGCCGATGAACACCTCCAGGTGCGGCGCCGCCGACGCCCGCACCCCGATCGGGAAGAACGAGATCAGCGCCTTGTCGTCCCACCGGAACATGTGCGCCGTCGGCGAGGCATCGTAGATCCGCACCTGGAAACGGGCCCGCGTATCGGCGTCCAGGGACTCGGCGAACTCGTTGAGCCGGCGCAGGTTGTCCACGATCACCTCGCGTACGTTCACCGGCCGGATCTCCTCCGCCCGCTGCGAGGCCGCCGCGGAATCCGGATCCAGCAGCAGCACCCGCACCAGGACCCCGTTGCCCAGCGCCGTCCGCACGGCGCGCAGGAACCGGTCCCGCCCGGAGCCCTCCAGCAGATGACTGCCCGTATCCATGATCGAGACCATCGAGGAGGCGGCCGCCACGTGCGCGCTGAACTCCTCGTCGTCGAACCGCGGATGCTCCTCCACCCGCGACCGGCGCAACTCCTCGAACAGTGGATCAACGATCGCGTACGAGAACGCCACGATGACGATGCTCGCCCCGATGTTGAGCAGCAGCTCCTGGTTGTAGCCGGTGACCGTCCGACCCCAGGCCAACAGCACCGCCGACAACGCCAGCAGGCCGAGGAAACCGGCCGCGCGACGGGCTCGCCACCGCAGGCGCCGACGGAGAACCCCCGCGATCCGTGTGCCCACGCGTCCTCCCCCATTGACGCAGGTAGGTCGATGATGCCCACCACAGTGGACCGGCGCAACGGAACACGTCTTCGGATCAACGACGGCAAGCAGGTGCCTCCCGACGGGGAGCCACGCGCCGGAGGTCCGCGGGGCGTGCGTCGGTGTCCCTTCTCATGACGACGCGGGCGAGGGGGTCGATCTCGTCGTAGCAGCGCTCCCTCAGGGCTTGACGGCGAGGACGGGCCGGTCGGCGTCGAGCAGGATGCGCTGCGCCGCGCTGCCCATGATCAGCTTGCCGACCGGTGAGCGGCGGCGCAGACCGATCACGATCACCGAAGCGTCGACCGCATCGGCGACCCGCAGGACCTCGTCGGCGAGGTCCCCGGCGTGCGCATCCTGGCGGATCTCGACGTCGACGCCGGCCGCCGTCGCACGCTGGACCAGAGCCCCGACCACGGCTTCGCTCGCGACGGCCGTGCTGACCGGCGCGCCCTCGCGCGGGGTGTTGAGCACCACCAGCCGTTCCTGGCGGCGTCCGGCCTCGGCGACGGCCGCCGTGAAGGCCGCGTCACCTTCGGGCGTGGGGACGTAGGCGACGAGAACGGTCACACGAGCTCCTTGATGTCGTGGGGTGCGGTGTCGGGGTGGGACATCGTCCCTCGGCGGGTGAGGGCGGCCCGGATCGGCGGGAGCAGGGCGACGAGCAGGAACACGACGAGCAGGGTCCCGGAGATCGGCCGGGTGAAGAAGCCCGTCGCGTCGCCGCTGAAGATCAGCAGCGAGCGGCGCAACGAGTCCTCGAGGAGCGAGCCGAGCACGAACGCCAGCACCAGCGGGCCCGGGTCGAAGCCCAGCTTCTTCATCAGGTAGCCGAGGGCGCCGAAGACGATCACCAGCACGATGTCGAAGACGTCGTTGTTCACCGTGTAGACGCCGACCAACGTGATGAGCACCGTGATGGGCGCGAGGATCGTGGCCCGCACCCGGAGGATCTTCACGAACAGGCCGACCAGCGGAATGCTCATGATCAGCAACAGGATGTTGCCGATGTACATCGAGTTGACCACGCCCCAGAACAGCTCGGGCTCCTGGCTGACCAGCTGAGGGCCGGGGCTCACGCCCTGGATCAGCAGCGCCCCGAAGATGACCGCCATCGTGGCGTTGGCGGGGATGCCGAGGGTCAGCAGCGGGATGAACGACGAGGTCGCGGCCGCATTGTTCGCGGTCTCCGGTGCGGCGACGCCCTCGACGGCGCCCTTGCCGAACCGCTCGGGGTGCTTGGCGCGGCGCTTCTCCAGCGCGTACGCGGCCAGCGAGGCGAGCGTGGCGCCGCCGCCGGGCAGGATTCCCAGGACGAAGCCCAGTACGGATCCGCGGCCGATGGCCCCGGCCGACTCACGCAGGTCCGCGCGCGACGGCCACACGTTTGCCACGGTCATCGGCGCCTGCACGGCGCGGTGGCGTTCCTCGAGGTTGTAGAGGATCTCGCCGAGGCCGAAGAGCCCCATGGCGATCGGGACGAAGTCGAGGCCGTCGGCCAGCGACAGGTTGTCGAACGTGAACCGCTCGGCGCCGGTGAAGCTGTCCTGGCCGACCGTGGCGAGCAACAGGCCCACGCACGCGGCGGTCACCGCCTTGAGGCGTCCGCCGCTGCTGACCGTGGCGACCAGGAGGATGCCGAGCAGGGCCAGGGCGGTGTACTCGGGCGGGCCGAAGTCCAGGGCGAAGCTCGCCACCACGGGGGCCACGAGCGTCAGGGCGATGATCGAGACCGTCCCGCCGATGAAGGAGCCGACAGCGGCGATCCCGAGGGCGGTGCCGGCCCGGCCCTGGCGGGCCAGTGCGTGGCCGTCGAAGACGGTCACCACCGACGATGCCTCGCCGGGGAGCCGGAGCAGGACAGAGGTGATGGTGCCGCCGTACTGGGCTCCGTAGAAGATGCCGGCGAGCATGATCACCGCGGTCACCGGCTCGATGCCGAAGGTGACCGGCAGCAGGATCGCGATGGTCGCGGCGGGTCCGAGACCGGGTAGGACGCCGATCAGCATGCCGATGACGACGCCGATCAGGCAGTAGAGCAGGTTGGTCGGTTCCAGTACGACACCGAAGCCGTCGAGCACCGGGGCGAAGTCCACGGACCCTCCTAGAACAGGTGCGGGATGGGGACCGAGAGGGCCGCCACGAAGAGGAGATAGAAGGCGACCACCACAGCGAGGCTCGTGACGATCGACGTGCGCCAACCCTCCCGGCCCAGGAACCGCAGCCACACGAAGGCGAGCAGGGCGGCCGGGATCTCGAAGCCGATGACCTCGATGACCGCGACGAAGACGACCATGGTGGCCAGGCCGCCGAGGACCAGCCAGCTTGCGCCGGAGAACCGCTCGGCGTCTGTGGTCCGCCGGGCCGTGGCGAGCAGGCCCAGGCCCAGTAGGACGAGCGCGCCGCTGACCAGCAGCGGCCAGGTGCCGGACTCGGGGCTGCGCACGGTCCCGAGTCCGAGTCCGGCGGAGCCGACGAGTGCGGCGATACCGAGCGCGACGACGGCGGCGGCCGTCAGGATGTTGCTCAGCGCCCCGGCTGCGGGCGGGCGCCCCTCGTGCTCGGCCTCTTCGACGCGGTGGATCGCCTCCTCGAGGCTGAGCTCCTCGCCGACGGGATCGCTCGAGAGGCCACTGCCCGGCGGGATGGCCCGGGCGGCGGTGTCGCCGCCGGGGCTGCCCGGGGCGCGCGCCCCGTCGCGCGCAGTGGTCACTTCGATCCGCTGAGCTGGATGCCGTACTTCTTGACGACACCGCGGTACTTGTCCAGGTTCGCGGTCCACTGCTTGCGCAGTTCCTCGCCGTCGACCTCGTTCGGCGTGAGCTGGTTGTCCGCGTTGAACTTCTGGTACGCCTCGGCCTTGAACGCCTTGTCGAACGACGCGTGGAGGGCGTCGATGACCTCCTTTGGCGTGCCCTTCGGGGCGAAGATCGCCCGCGACTGCTGCACGGGGACGTCGTGGCCGGCCTCGACCGCGGTCGGGGTGTCGGGCAGGTACGTCGGCCGCTTCTCGGCGAACGTCACGATCGGGGTGAGCTTGCCGCCCTGGATCTGCTCGATGGCCTCACCCAGCTGGATCGAGCCGACGTCCACCTGACCGCCGAGGACGGCGGTGAGCGTGGGCGAGCCGCCGTCGAACGGAACGGCCTTGGCCGGGATGTTCGCCTGGCGGAACAGCAGCTCCTGCGACAGCTGGCTGCCCGTGCCGACGCCCGTGGTCCCGAAGGTGATCGGCCTTCCGGCCTTGGCCAGGTCGTCAACGGTCCTGAAGCCGGACTTGGGGGCCGTCACCAGCACGTAGTCGTCCTGGCTGATGCCGGTCACGATCTCGTAGTCGGCGATGTCGGGCGCCTGGCCGGCGGCCACGGCCAGCGGAGTGATGTAGGCCAGGCTGCCGTTGTAGACCATCAGGGTGTGCCCGTCGGCCTTCTTGCCGGCCAGCTCCTTCGCGGCCAGGGCGCCGTTGGCGCCGGGCTTGTTCTCGACGGTCACCGGGACACCGAGGTCGTCGGAGACCTTGTCGGCGAGTGCGCGCCCGATGAGGTCGGTGCTGCCGCCTGGGTCCTGGCCGACGAGGATTGTGATCGGGGCCTTGCCGGGGAACTTGCCACCGGCGGTGGATCCGCCGCCGACGTTGCCGCCGCAGGCGGCCAGCGAGAGTGCGAGGGCGATCCCGGCACCAGCCGTCACCCATCGGTGCGTGCGGTGGTGGAAGGTCATGTCGTTCTCCTCAAGGAAAAGGCAATGTTGCGGCCGAAGGCGGGGACGCGGCGTTCCGGCCGAGAGTGCTGTGAGTCGGGTCACGGCCCTGATGACGCAGCGTAGGAACCACCGCTCATGCCTGTCCAAATCCAATGCGGCATTGATTGATACCTTGCCGGCATGGCGTTCACCCTCGAACAACTCCGTGGCTTCGTGGCGGTCGCCGACGAGCTGCACTTCGGCCGCGCCGCCGCGCGGCTGCAGATGACCCAACCCCCGCTGAGCCGTCAGATCCAGAAGCTGGAACGCGTGGTCGGCGCCCAGCTGCTCGAACGAGACAACCGCCGCGTCACCCTCACCGCCGCCGGCGAGGTGTTCCTCGTCGAGGCCCGCCGGCTGCTCACCCTCGCCGACTCGGCGCCGGAACTCGCCCGGCGGGTGTCGTCCGGGGCCGCTGGTGTGGTGCGGATCGGCTTCACCGCCGCCTCGGCGTACGGAGTCCTCGGCACGCTGTTGAACGAACTGGCCCGGGCACTGCCCGACGTCAACGTCGAGTTGGCCGAGATGGTGACCCGCGAGCAGGTCGCCGGCCTGCTGAACGAGGAGGTCGACCTCGGCCTGGCCCGCCCACCCTTCGACGAGGAGGCGTTCGGCTCCCGGCTGCTGCACCGGGAGGCGCTGCTCGTCGCCGCCCCGTTGGGCCACCGGCTGCTGGCGCTGGGCCGGCCCGCGATGGCTGCCGACCTGGCGGCCGAGCCGGTCATCATGCACTCACCGACCAAGGCCAAGTACTTCTACGACCTGGTCGCCGGCGTGGTCCCGATCGCAGCCGAGAACACCGTGCACACCGTGAGTCAGGTGCTCACCATGCTCTGGCTCGTGGCGGCCGGTCGTGGCGTCGCGTTCGTCCCCGGGTCGGCCGCCCGGCTGCCGATCGAGGGCGTGGGGTTCGTTCCGCTGCAGACGCCCGTGCCGCAGCCGGTCGAGCTTCACCTGCTCTGGGCGAAGAATTCGAAGAACCCCGCCCTGTGGCGGGCGCTCGCCGTGCTGGACCGGCCCGTCGTCGACGCCTGATACCGGGCGAGCATCGCTCGATGCGGAACCGCTCTTGGACATGCATCGTTCGTTGTTCCTACCGTGACACCGACCACCGCCCGCGCTGCTGGACGAACCAGGCGCGGACCCGTCGGACCCAAGGACACGATCTCCGTGACGCTGCTGCCCCCGGACGTTCTCGCTGACCGGCTGAAGTCTGGCCTGCTCTCCTTCCCGGTCACCCACTTCGACGCCGACCTGCAGTTCGACGAGGCCCGGTACCGCGAGCACCTGGCCTGGCAGGCGAGCTTCGACGTCGCCGGCCTGTTCGCCGCGGGCGGCACGGGCGAGGGCTTCTCGCTCACCTCGGCCGAGATGGACCGCGTCGTCCGGGTCGCCGTCGACGAGGTGGCTGGCAAGGTCCCCGTCATCGCGCCGGCCACCGGCGGCACCGCCGTCTCCGTCGCCCAGGCCCAGGCCGCCCAGGCCGCCGGTGCCTCCGGTCTGCTGCTGTTCCCGCCGTACCTCACCGAGGCCAGCCAGAAGGGTCTCATCGAGCACATCGGCGCCGTGTGCCGCGCGACCGACCTGGGCGTCATCGCCTACAGCCGGGCGAACGCGGTGCTCACCGACGCCACCGTGGCCGAACTCGCCGACCGCAACCCCAACCTGATCGGACTCAAGGACGGCGTCGGCGACATCGAGCAGATGACACGGACCTACGCCCGCGTCGGCGACCGGCTGATCTACGTCGGAGGGCTGCCGACAGCCGAGACGTTCGCGCTGCCGCTGCTCCAGCTCGGCGTGAGCACCTACTCCTCGGCGCTGTACAACTTCCTACCCGAGTTCGCGCTCCGCTTCCACACGGCCGTCCGCGCCCAGGACCGGACGGCGGTCTACCAGATGCTCAACGACTTCGTGATCCCCTACCTGAACATCCGTGACCGGGCCAAGGGGTACGCCGTCTCCATCGTCAAGGCCGGCCTGACCGCGGTCGGGCGCGACGGCGGCCGGGTCAGGCCCCCGCTGTCAGACCTGACCGAGGCTGAGCTCGCCGAGCTGACCACCCTGGTAGAGAAGATCTCCTGAACTCCCGACACCCACCGAGAGGACGGCGATGACCGGCCGCACCCCGACCGTGGCCCGCGTCGAGGCGGTACCCGTCGCAGGACACGACAGCTTGCTGCTCAACCTCAGCGGCGCGCACGGCCCCTTCTTCACCCGCAACATCGCCATCGTCACCGACAGTGACGGCCGGGTCGGCGTCGGCGAGGTGCCCGGCGGCGAGGCGATCCGCCGCACCATCTCCGACGCCGGCGAGCTACTCACCGGGCAGCCCGTCGCACAGTTCGGCCGGCTGCTGCGCACGGTCGCCGACACGTTCGCCGACCGCGACGCCGGCGGGCGCGGACTGCAGACCTTCGACCTGCGGACGACCATCCACGCGGTGACCGCGCTGGAGTCGGCGCTGCTCGACCTGCTGGGCCAGCACCTCGGCGTGCCGGTGGCGGAGCTCCTCGGCGACGGGCAGCAGCGCGACGCCGTTCCGATGCTCGGCTACCTCTTCTACATCGGTGACCGCCGGTCCACCGACCTGCCCTACCGGGCCGAGGCTGAGCCGGCCGACGACTGGGAGCGCCTGCGCCGGGAACCGGCGCTGACCCCGGACGCGGTCGTGGCGCTGGCCGAGGCGGCGCAGGCCCGCTACGGGTTCGCCGACTTCAAGCTCAAGGGTGGCGTGCTGGCCGGCGAGCAGGAGGTCGCGACCGTCCGCGCCCTGGCCGAGCGGTTCCCGGACGCCCGCATCACGCTCGACCCGAACGGCGGCTGGCTCCTGGCCGAGGCCGTCGAGCTCTGCCGCGACCTGCACGGCGTGCTCGCCTACGCCGAGGACCCGGTCGGCGCCGAGGGCGGGTTCTCCGGGCGCGAGGTGATGGCGGAGTTCCGGCGGGCCACCGGGCTGCCGACGGCGACCAACATGATCGCGACCGACTGGCGCCAGTTGGCCCACGCCGTCCGGTCGAACGCCGTGGACATCCCCCTGGCCGACCCGCATTTCTGGACGATGCGTGGCTCGGTCCGGGTCGCCCAGCTGTGCGACGACTTCGGCCTCACCTGGGGTTCGCACTCGAACAACCACTTCGACATCTCGCTGGCGATGTTCACCCACGTGGGCGCGGCCGCCCCCGGGCAGATCACCGCCCTCGACACGCACTGGATCTGGCAGGACGGGCAGGCGCTCACCCGCACGCCGCTGCAGATCCGGGACGGGCAGATCGCCGTCCCCACCACGCCCGGCCTGGGGGTCGAGCTCAACCGCGACGCCCTGGCGGCGGCGCACGAGCTGTACCTGGAGCGCGGCCTCGGCGCCCGCGACGACGCCGTGGCGATGCAGTACCTCGTCACCGGCTGGACGTTCGACCCCAAGCGCCCCTGCCTGGTCCGCTGACCGCCGCCCTGGCATCCGATCAAGGAGAGACATGACCACCGCCACCGCTCCCGCCGTCCTCGACCGGATCGAGTCGGTGACCCTCTCGTCGGTCACACTCCCGCTGCGCACCGGGATCAGCGACGCGAAGGTGCTCACCGGCCGGCAACGGCCGATGACCGAGGTCGCATTCCTCTTCGCCGAGATCCGGACCGACGCGGGGTTCGAGGGCGTCGGCTTCAGCTACTCCAAGCGCGCCGGCGGGCCGGCGCAGTTCGCGCACGCCCGCGAGGTCGCCCCCGACCTGATCGGCGAGGACCCCAGCGACATCGGCCGGCTGTGGACCAAGCTCGTCTGGTCCGGCGCCTCGGTCGGGCGTAGCGGCGCGGCCACCCAGGCCCTGGCCGCGATCGACATCGCGCTCTGGGACCTCAAGGCGAAGCGCGCCGGACTGCCGCTGGCCAAGCTGCTGGGCGCGCACCGCGACTCGGTGCGCTGCTACAACACCTCCGGCGGCTTCCTGCACGAGTCGATCGAGCAGGTGCTGGAAAACGCCACCCGCACCCTGGAGTCGGGCGTCGGCGGCGTCAAGATCAAGGTCGGTCAGCCGGACGCGGCGGAGGACCTGCGCCGGGTGCGCGCCGTGCGCGAGCACCTCGGTGACGCCGTCCCGTTCATGGTGGACGCCAACCAGCAGTGGGACCGGCCGACGGCCATGCGGGTCGGCCGGGCGCTGGAGGAGTTCGGCCTGGTCTGGATCGAGGAGCCGCTGGACGCCTACGACGCGGAGGGCCACGCCCAGCTCGCCCGGTCGCTGGACACCGCGGTCGCGACCGGGGAGATGCTGACCAGCGTCGCCGAGCACTACGAGCTGATCCGCGCCGGCGCGGTGGACATCCTCCAGCCCGACGCCCCCCGCATCGGCGGCATCACGCAGTTCCTCAAGCTCGCCGCCCTGGCGGATCACAGCAACCTGCAGCTGGCACCGCACTTCGCGATGGAGATCCACGCACACCTTGCGGCCGCCTATCCGCACGAGCCCTGGGTGGAGCACTTCGACTGGCTGTACCCGCTGTTCAACGAGCGCCTAAAGACGCGCGGCGGCCGCATGTACATCTCGGACCGCCCCGGGCTGGGCATCACCCTGAGCGAGCAGGCCCGCGCCTGGACCGTGGACCGCGTCCACGTCGACGCGTCCCGCTGAACCACCCCATCGCAGCACTGGAGGAACACCACATGGCCGCAGTCGTCAGCATCGACCCCCGCACCGGCCAGGCGGTCGAGGAGGTGGCGCAGGAGACGACCACCGCGGAGGTGGACCGCCTCTGCGCGGCCGCCCTCGCCGCGACCCCCGCCCTGGAGGCGCTCGGCCGCGCCGGGCGGGCGGCGCTGCTGCGTACCCTCGCGGACGCGTTGGAGGAGCGACGGGAGGACGTCGTCGCCGTCGCCGACCGCGAGACGGCGCTCGGGCCGGTGCGGCTGAACGGGGAGCTCACCCGCACCTGCTACCAGCTGCGCCTGTTCGCCGATGTCCTGGACGAGGGCAGCTACGTCGAGGCGGCGATCGACCACGCCGGTGACACGCCGATGGGTCCCCGCCCCGACCTGCGCCGGATGCTCGTCCCGATCGGCCCGGTCGCGGTGTTCGGCGCCAGCAACTTCCCGCTGGCCTTCTCCGTGCCCGGCGGCGACACCGCCTCGGCGCTCGCGGCCGGCGGCCCGGTCATCGTCAAGGCGCACGGGTCCCACCCGGCGACGTCGCAGCTGGTGTTCGACGTCCTCGCGGCGGCGGGGGACAAGGCCGGCTCTCCGGCAGGCACGCTGGGCCTCGTCCACGGCGTCCGGGCCGGCGCGGATCTCGTCGCCCACCCGGCGGTCCGGGCCGTGGGCTTCACCGGCTCGGTCACCGGGGGCCGCGCGCTGCTGCAGATCATCGAGCAGCGCCCCGACCCGGTGCCGTTCTTCGGTGAGCTCAGCAGCCTCAACCCGGTCGTCGTGACGCCGCGGGCCGCCGCCGAACGCGGGCCGGCGATCGGCACCGAGCTCGTCGGCTCCTTCACCCTCGGGGGCGGCCAGTTCTGCACCAAGCCCGGCCTGGTGTTCGTGCCGGCCGGCTCCGAGGGCGACGCGTTGGTCGACGCCATGGCCGCGGCGGTTCGGGGGACCGGCGCTCCGGTGCTGCTCAACGAGGGCATCAGCGCGGCGTACGGCCGCATTGCCGGTGGCCTCGCCGACGCTGAAGGCGTCGAGGTGCTGGCCCGCGGTGCGGAGCCGGTGGGAGACGGCTTCCGGGCTGCGCCGCTGCTGCTGGCGACATCGGCGCGCGAGCTGCCGCAGCAGGTCACCGAGGAATGCTTCGGGCCGGTGTCGGTCGTGGCCCGCTACCACGGTGAGACCGAGCTTTTCGCGGCGCTGGAGGCCATGCCCTCGTCGCTGACCGCGACCGTGCTGCGCGGGCACGGCGAGACCGAACTGCCGCTGGCGGTCTCCCGGCAGCTGCGCCCGCGGGCCGGTCGGCTGATCTACGACGCCTACCCCACGGGCGTGGCCGTTTCCTGGGCCCAGCACCACGGTGGGCCGTGGCCGTCGACCAACTCGCAGCACACCTCCGTCGGCACCACCGCCATCCGGCGCTTCCTACGCCCGCTCACCTGGCAGGGGGCACCCGCCGACGTGCTCCCGCCCGAACTCACCGACGACTACCGCGGCATCCCGCGGCGCATCGACGGCGTCCTGGAGCTGCCCCGATGACCACGCCGGTCGCCCTGGCCAGCGCCGAGCGGGGCCGGCGGGACAACGCGCCGAGCCTGTTACTCCCGCAGGCGCCGCCGGACGCCGTGCACGCCGCGGTCGCGTGAGCTGTGCAGCCGCGGGCGCGGCCGGGTGAACGGGGTCGTCGGGGGCTTCGCCGCACTGGTCACGGTGATCGCCGTCGGCTGGGTCGTCGGCCGGACGGGCACGCTGGGTGCCGACGCCGGTGGCGTGCTGTCGCGGTTGTCCTACTTTGTGGCGACGCCCGCCCTGCTGCTGCTCACGCTCGCGGAGGCCGATCCGGCGGCGCTCCTGTCGGCCGCCCTCGTGGCGACCGCGGGCAGCGCGGCCCTCAGCGCGCTGCTGTACGCGGCGCTGGCCCGGTGGCGCTGGCGGCAGCCGCCGGCCAAGCTGGCGACCGGTGCGCTCGCCTCGTCCTACGTCAACGCGGGCAACCTGGGCATCCCCATCTCGGTGTACGTCCTCGGTGACGCGTCGTTCGTGGCCCCGGTGCTGCTGTTCCAGGTACTGGTCATGGCCCCGGTGGGGCTGGCCGTGCTGGCCGGCTCGCACACGGCGGGCGACGGCCCGCCCCACTGGCGGCTGCTCACCCAGCCGCTACGCACGCCGGTCGTGGTGGGCTGCGGCCTGGGTGTGCTCGTCGCGGCCACCGGCGTGGACCTGCCGTCGCTCGTGCTGGAGCCGGTCGAACTCACCGCCGCGCTCGCGGTCCCCGCGGCGTTGCTGGCGTACGGCATGAGCCTGCACGGCGCACCCCGCCCCGCGTCCGGCGACAGAGCCCCCCGGGTGTGGCTGGCCGTGGCGCTCAAGACCCTCGCCCAGCCGGCGCTGGCCTACGCGCTCGGTCGGTGGGTCGCCGGCCTCTCGGGGGTGGCCTTGCTGGCGGTCACCGTCACCTCGGCCCTGCCGACGGCGCAGAACGTGTTCGTCTACGCCTCGTCCTACGACCGGGGCACGCTGCTGGCGCGGGACGTCGTGCTGCTTACCACCATCCTGTCCATTCCGGTGCTCGCCGGGATCGCCGTGCTGCTCGGCTGATCGCAATGTCGTAGGGGTATCGCCCCATGCCCGGATGGGACTTGGACAGGCGTCGTCGTGCGCGAGCCGGCGCCCCCGCGTCATCTACGACTCGACGTGCGCGTTCGACGGCAGCATCAGCGCCGAGCACGGGCTCGGGCAGTCGAAGCGGGGGATCATCGCCGACTACAAGGACAGTCACGAGCTGGACCTGATGCGGGGGCTCAAGCAGCTGTTCGATCCGCGGGGGCTGATGAACCCCGGGAAGCTGCTGCCGGGCTCACGTGCGGGCTACGCGCGCGACCTGAATCGTGACGCGAAACGGCGTTGCGGGAGGCGTCGTCGTTCTGCCGGAGGTTGCAGCGCCGGTACGCCCCGCCCCGGTCAGGATCACGTGGGCTGCGGGCCCCGCGGACCACGGTAGGGCAACGTCTGGCTGTAGACGATGTTGGTGGTGGTACTGCCGAACTGGGCCAGCTCGTTGATGAGCTGTTCCAGGTGGGCCATCGAGGTGGCCGCCACCTTGAGCGAGTAGCAGTCCTCGCCGGTGGTGCGCAGGCACTCCTGGATCTCGAAGCGTTCCCCAAGCAGCTGGTGCAGTGGCTGGTGCCGGCTGCCGGGGTATTTCAGGCGCACGACGGCGAGGACCGGGTAACCGACCTTCACCAGGTCGACATCGGCGCGATAACCGGCGATGACGCCCGTCGCCTCCAACCGCTTGACCCGCTCGGTCGTCGCGGAGGCGCTCAGGTTCACCCGTCGTCCCAACTCGGTGAGCGGGACGCGGCCGTCTCGTTGGAGTTCGCTCAGGATCGCCCAGTCGGTCGCGTCGAGACTCTCGGTCATTCGTGCAAACTACCGGCAGATCCACGGTAGAAGCGCCAACGCGCAGGCAAGATTCTCTTCAGGCATGGTGGGGCGGGCGATTAGCCTGGACCGGTGAAGATCGGCGTGAACGTCCCCAACTTCGGGCCCGGCACCGGCCCCGACGTGCTGCGCCGCTGGGCGCAGACCGTGGAGGGCCTGGGGTTCGACCTGCTGATGGTGTCCGACCACATCGCCGTCACAGCCGACGTCGCCGAGCAGTACCCGGCGCCGTTCTACGAACCCTTCACCACGCTCGCCTGGTTGGCCGGAGTCACCGACTGGGTCCGGCTGGGCACCACCGTGCTCATCGCGCCGTACCGACACCCGCTGCTCACCGCACGCATGGCCGCCAACCTTCAGCAGCTCAGTGGCGGCCGGCTGGTCCTCGGCGTCGGCGTCGGCTGGGCCCGGCAGGAGTTCGAAGCGCTCGGGATCCCGTTTCAGCGCCGCGGAAGGCTGACCGACGATCACCTCTCGGCGATACGCGAGGCCTGGGAGAACGACGACGACTACCGCAGCGGACAGATACCAATCTGGATCGGCGGCAACAGCGACGCCGGCCTGGGCCGAGCGGTACGCCTCGGCGCCGCCTGGCATCCGCTGCGGGTCACCCTCCCGTGGTTGCGCGAGGCGCTGGACCGGATGAAGGCCGTAGCGGACGAGCAGCAACGACCTGCTCCCACCCTGGCTCCCCGCATCGCGCTGCGACTGACCACGACACCGGTCACCGGCGCCGGACGGCTCGCCGGCGAGGGCACCATCGAGCAGATCGTCGACGACCTCGAACAGTTGCGTCTCCTCGGCTCGGACACGGTCGTGCTCGACCCGTTCAACGGAGACCCACGCGAAACCTGCCGGCCGCAGACCGCGTGGCAGGCGCTCGCGACCGTAGCTGCCTGCTGGGACCCGAACGGACACCACACATGAACGGAGCACGCGTGAACCTCGACGACGAACGTCATCTCCGCACGGCCATCGAGCTGGCCGGCGCGGCACGGGAGGCGGGCAACCCGCCGTTCGGATCACTGCTGGTGGGCCCGGACGGCAAGGTGATCGCCGAAGAACAGAACACCTCGATCGCCGACAACGACATCACCGCGCACCCCGAACTGAAGCTGGCCCGGTGGGCGGCCGCGAACCTGGCCCCGGACGTGGCGGAGGCCACCACGATGTACACCAGCTGCCAACCCTGCGGAATGTGTACGGGCGCGCTTGAACGGTCCGGCCTCGGCCGCGTGGTGTTCGCGCTGGCAACCGAACAGCTCAACGGCCTCAAGTCGCCCACCTCCACCGCCGGCCCGCGGCCCGTACGCCAGGACGGTCCAGCTCTGCTCGACGAGGCAAGAAAACCGGTCGAGGGCTACTACCGCTGATCCTCCGGCCCTGGGGCGGCAAGGGGGTGCGGCCGCCCCGGGCTGTCCGGCTATGCGCCCGGGGGCGGCCCCGGCCCCCCGCGCCATCGTTTGCGGTACCGGAATGTGCTGCGCTCACCGCAGCTGGCCCGCGGCTACCGTGTACCGGCTGACCGTTAGTGGTCCGCTCGGTTAGCGCATCGAACGGTGAGGGCCGGCAGCGTCGAAGCATGCTCAGCCCGCTGAGCACGATCGGGCGGCTGAACCACGACTTCCTGGCCGCCGCCCGCAAGCGGTCGTAGGCGCAGTGCCCGATCGGGGCCTCGTGGCGGTCGTTGCGAACGATCACGAGGCTCCGAGTCACGCGTCGCGCAGTTGCAGCGAGAGCAGGCCCGCCAGCAGGGCGCCCGCCGCCCACAGGGCCAGGACGCCCAGGCCCTGCCGCGGTCCGATCGTCAGCGAATCCAGCGCCGTCGTCGCCTGGATCTTCAGGCCGGCGGTCATCGGCGAGACCCGGTCGATCCGCTTCAGCCACCGAGGGTCCGTGACGACCACGGTCAGGATCGGCGCGACGTACAGCAGGATGGCGACGCCCGGTCGTCCCGCCACGGAGCCGTCTTCGGGTGCCGGGCTCCGGGTGACGCACCGGCGGCGGGTCCCCCGCGCGAGGGACGGGCACCCGGGGGACGCGGCGGACCGACCATGCCGCGACAATGGCGGCATGGAGGCAGATGCGCACGGCCGGCCCGCCGGCGCCGTCGGACGGGTCACCGGCCTGCCCGAACTGCCAGCGGTCGCCGCAGCGCTGCTCAGCTTCACCGCGTTGGTGGAGACCGTCCTGCGCGGCGTGGTCTCCGATGCCCTGCTGCCGGCCGCGCTGCTCCTCGCCGTCTGCGCCACCGCGCCGGTGGCGCTGCTGCGGGCCCGGCCGCTGTGGGCCGCCGCGACGACGGCGGCGGCGGCATCACTCACGCTCGCGCTGCACCCCCGGCCGCCGATCGCGGTGCTCGCCGCCGCGGTCGCCGCGCTCTACATGGTGGGGCGGCGCCGGGCCACCGGGTGGACCAATGAGCGAGCGTCAGCGAGCGAATCACGTTGCAGCGCCCATGGGCCTCGTGACGTCGCCGAATGCCAGCGAGGTGGCGGCATGAGCGAGCCGGTGCGGGTCGTCGTCGCCGACGACCAGGAGGTCGTTCGGGCCGGCTTCGCCGCGCCCCTCGACACGCAGCCGGACCTCACTGTGGTCGGCAGCGCCGCCGACGGCGCCGAGGCGGTGCGGGTCTGCCGGGAGCGGCGGCCCGACGTGGTCCTCATGGACGTGCGCATGCCGGTGATGGACGGAGCCGAGCGGCTGTTCGACGCCGTCCGGATCGTCGCGGCCGGCGAGGCGCTCCTCGCGCCGACGGTGACCCGGCGGCTGATCGGGGAGTTCGCGCGGCTGCGCCCGCGACCGCCCCGGCACGCGGCCCCGCTCGGGGTGCTCACCCCGCGGGAGACCGAGGTGCTGCGACTGCTCGCCGAGGGCCTGTCCAACCCGGAGATCGCCGAGCGGCTCGTGGTCAGCGACGAGACCGTGAAGACGCACGTGAGCCGACTGCTGGGCAAGCTCGGCCTGCGGGACCGAACGCAGGCGGTCGTCGTCGCCTACGAGACCGGGCTGGTCGTCCCGGGCGGCAACCGGGGCGGACCGTGAACGACGACGCGCTCGCCGCCTCGCTGGCGGCGCACCTGGACCGGCTCACGTTCGTGGACCGGCCGACCGGCGAGGTCACCGCGCTGCTCGTCGACGCGGTCGGCGCGTGGGGTGAGGCCCAGGGCTTCCGGGTGTACCGGCGTGCCACGAGTGTGGTCCCGCTGCCCGCCCCGTACCAGAACCGGCACTCGGTCGTGGACGTCGCCTGTGCTCGTCCCGTCGGTCGTCCTGTCGTGGTCGAGGTGGACCGCACCGACCGGCGGCGTACCGTGGAGAAGCTGCTCGCCGAGGCCGACGCCGGCCGGGTCGCGCTCTGGGTGCGCTGGGGGCCGGGACCGTTCACCGCGCCGCCCCCGCCGATCCGCCTCGTAACCTGCGAGGTGGCCGTGCGCAACCACCGGCACTCGCGACTGCCGGCCCGCCCCGCGCCGCAGCATTCCGCGCCGGCCGGCGCGGCGGCCGAGCCGGTCGAGCTGCCGCTCACCGCAGACTGATCTTCATGCCCTCGTGGCTGGCGACGAACCCGAGCCGGTCGCGCGGTCGGCGGTGATGTCGGCGAACATCCGCTCATACACGTCGTCGACCGCCGCGAGGTCCCGGCCCTCGCCGAGCACGGCGTCGGCGAGCAGGGCGATGACGGCCGGCGGTTTCGATCCCCACTGGTGTGCCAGAGATCCTGCGTTCACAACCGAGGAACGCCCGCTCGCCGGAAGCCGGAAGCGGCCGCGCGGGCTGTGAATTCTCCTCGTCTTCACCCCCGTGTCATCGTGGGGGAGGAGTGGTGCCGGTCGACCGGACCACATTCGCGGTGTCTGTTGCAACCTCGGTCGCGTGCGGCCACGACCGCGATCTCGAGGCCGTGGCCTGCGGCGACAGCATGAGCGGGTCTGTGCGGTCCGCCCGGTCAAGGCGTTCCCGGACGTCCACTGGACCGCCCACAACGGAGCGTCGCCGTACCCTGTCCGGGTGCATTCAGACGAGCCGACCCAGCGGCAGCAGCAGCCGGTCCCGCCGCAGCCGCCGTGCCCGAAGCATTAGCCGCCGGACGGAGGCCGCCATGCGGTGGCTCATCATCCTGATCATCGTCGTGCTGGCCGTGATGGCGGCCTGGCTCTGGCGCCGGACCCGGCGTACCCCGGTCGACGGCGACCGCCAGGTTCGCGACCTGCGCGCGTCCGCCGGGGCCCGCCGCCGGTTCGATGATGCGCGGGGCCGGACGGACCGCGGCGGCGCGGGCGGTTGGAGCATTTGACCCAGCTGTGCTGTCGGGCCGCGCGCTCCGTCGCTTCCTGGCGCACACCTTGTGGCACGGGCCGCGGCCGCTACCCGCCTGACCGCATACCCGACGACTGGTAGCGAGACGTGTTCGCGCCCGAGCAGCATCGACTGCTCTCGTGCTGCTCGCGACCCTTGAGCTCGTAGGCCTCCTCGAAGAACTCGATGTCGTTGAGCGCGGACAAACCGGGGCAGGGTGGACGCGGAGTGGGTGGGACGCCAGCGACGCTGGGCAACTGCGGTGCGTCGTGGCACGATCGCGCAGGTGACGAGCAGACCCGCCGCAGCCCAGCACCTGCGCGACCTCGCGCGGCTGCGCCGCGTTCGCGACCGGATCGACCGGGAGTACGCGCAGCCGCTGGACGTCGAGGCGCTCGCCCGCGGCGTGAACATGTCGGCCGGGCACCTCAGTCGCGAGTTCCGGCGCGCCTACGGCGAGTCGCCGTACGCCTATCTGATGACGCGGCGCATCGAGCGCGCGATGGCGCTGCTGCGTCGTGGCGACCTCAGCGTCACCGAGGTCTGTTTCGCGGTCGGCTGCGCGTCGCTGGGTACCTTCAGCAGTCGCTTCACCGAGTTGGTCGGTGTGCCGCCCAGCGTCTATCGGCGGCAGGCGGCGCGCGCGACGGCGGGGATGCCGCCGTGCGTGGCGAAACAGGTGACCAGACCGATCAGGAATCGAGAAGCGCCGGCCCCCGAGCCGCACCTAGCCTGACTGCCATGGACCTCACCATTCACACGAGCTTCCTCCCGCACGACGACCCGGACGCCTCCCTGGCCCTTATCGCGACCGCCCGGAGATGGTCCCGGTGATCCTCCTTCGGGCTGGGCCCGGTTAAGCCGAACGGCCAACGGCGAAATCGCCATCCGGGGCGATCGGGCTGTCGATTTCCGGACTTCCCGTTCGCCTTCAAGACGGACAATCCCGACCAGACCCACGACTTCAGGAGTGATCATGACCGGCTCTTCCACCCAGGGAATCAAGACCGTGCTGCATCCCGTTTCCGACCTGGCGACGGCCAAGGCGGTGTACACCGCCCTGCTTGGCGTCCCGCCGCAGACCGACGGGTCCTACTACGTCGGCTTCGAGGCCGAGGGCCAGCACATCGGGCTGGTGCCGGGCGGTGGACCGCAGGGCATGACCTCGCCGGTGGCCTACTGGCACGTGCCGGACATCGAGGCGAAGCTGGCCGAGGTGACCGCCGCGGGTGCCATCGTGAAGGAGCCCGCGCACGACGTCGGTGGCGGCCGCCTGGTGGCCACCGTCACCGACCCCGATGGCAACGTCCTCGGGCTGCTTCAGGACCGATGAGTGCCGACCCCCGCTCCCGCGCTCAGCGTCGTCGCGACACCGAGCATCGGCTCACCCACGACATCGGCGTCTGGGTGGCCGGTGCCTCGTCGGCTGGGCCACACCCGCGACGTGTCCATGATCGAGAGCGAAGTCGAGGTCCTCGAGATCGACGCGCTGCCGCAGGAGCGGGGTGACCGGTTCGCCGCGCGCACCGGCTTCGACCCGCGTGCGCTGGCCACCCCGTACCACTGGTTCCGCATCTCCCCGCGCCGCATCCAGGCGTGACGCGAGGTGAACGAGCTGCCCGACCGCGAGCTGATGCGCGACGGCCGTTGGGTGGTCTGACGCCTTGGCCGGGCGCGCCGTGTGGCCGAGGTCACAGGGGCTCCACGGGCCAAAGCGGCGTGGATACCTTGGTTCATGCGCCGAGCGCGACCCCGACCAGCGTCAGCCGGACGGACGCCGCGCCACCCCGGCCGACACCGCCGATCAGGTAGACAGCGACCGCGCCGACGACCCAGAACCAGACGTACTGCTCGAAGCTGGTCAGATCGAGCCAGGCGACGCCGACGGATACCGCGAAGGCAGCCCCGCGTAACAGAGGGAGACACGATGAGCACGGCCACGACGACGGACACACAATCGCCTGCGCTGCACGTTGCCGACAGCCACGATCTGATCCGCGTGCAGGGCGCGCGCGTGAACAACCTCAAGGACGTCAGCGTCGTGCTCCCGAAGCGCCGGCTGACGGTCTTCACCGGCGTCTCCGGCTCTGGCAAGAGCTCACTGGTGTTCCACACGATCGCCGCGGACTCGCAGCGGATGATCAACGAGACCTACAGCGCCTTCGTGCAGGGTTTCATGCCGACGCTGGCGCGGCCCGATGTCGACGTCCTGGACGGGCTGACGACCGCGATCATCGTCGACCAGCAGCGGATGGGTACCGACCCCCGCTCCACGGTCGGCACCGCCACCGACGCCAACGCGATGCTGCGCATCCTCTTCAGCCGGCTCGGGCAGCCGCACATCGGCTCGCCCCAGGCGTTCTCCTTCAACGTCGCCTCGATCAGTGGAGCGGGCGCGGTCACGCTGGAGCGCGGCGGGAAGACCGTGAAGGAGCGGCGCAGCTTCAGCATCACCGGCGGCATGTGTCCGCGGTGCGAGGGCCGGGGCTCGATCAACGACATCGACCTGTCTGCGCTGTACGACGACAGCAAGTCGCTCAACGAGGGTGCGCTCACGATCCCCGGCTACAGCATGGACGGCTGGTTCGGCCGCATCTTCAGCGGCTGCGGCTTCTTCGACCCGGACAAGCCGATCAGCAAGTTCACCAAGCGCGAGCTCCACGACCTGCTCCACAAGGAGCCGACCAAGATCAAGGTCGAGGGCATCAACCTGACGTACGAGGGCGTGATCCCGAAGATCCAGAAGTCGATGCTCTCCAAGGACGTCGACACGCTGCAGCCGCACATCCGCGCCTTCGTGGAGCGGGCCGTCACCTTCACCACCTGCCCCGAGTGCGGCGGCACACGGCTCAGCGAGGCGGCCCGCTCGTCGAAGATCAAGGGGATCAGCATCGCGGACGCCTGCGCGATGCAGATCAGCGACCTCGCCACATGGGTGCGCGACCTCGACGAGCCGTCGGTGGCGCCGCTGCTCACGACGCTGCGGCACACCCTCGACTCGTTCGTGGAGATCGGGCTGGGCTACCTCTCGCTCGACCGGCCGTCGGGCACGCTGTCGGGCGGCGAGGCGCAGCGCACCAAGATGATCCGGCACCTCGGGTCGTCGCTCACCGACGTCACCTACGTCTTCGACGAGCCCACCATCGGCCTGCATCCCCAAGACATCCAGCGGATGAACAACCTGCTGCGGCAGCTGCGCGACAAGGGCAACACGGTGCTCGTCGTGGAGCACAAGCCGGAGGCGATCGCGATCGCCGACCACGTCGTCGATCTCGGCCCCGGCGCTGGCACTGCCGGTGGCGAGGTGGTGTTCGAGGGGACCATCGAGGGGCTGCGGGCCAGCGGCACGCTCACCGGGCGGCACCTGGACGACCGGGCCTCCTTGAAGCCGTCGGTGCGAACGCCGTCGGGGGCAGTGGAGGTGCGCGGCGCCGGCACCCACAACCTGCAGGATGTCGACGTCGACATCCCGCTCGGCGTGCTGGTCGTGGTGACCGGCGTGGCCGGGTCGGGCAAGAGCTCGCTGATCCACGGCTCGGTGGCCGGCCGGGACGGGGTGGTGGCGATCGACCAGGGCGCGATCCGCGGCTCGCGCCGGAGCAACCCGGCCACGTACACCGGACTGCTCGACCCGATCCGCAAGGCGTTCGCGAAGGCCAACGGCGTGAAGGCGGCGCTGTTCAGTGCCAACTCCGAGGGTGCCTGTCCCAACTGCAACGGCGCCGGCGTCATCTACACCGACCTGGCGATGATGGCCGGCGTCGCCACCACCTGCGAGGTGTGCGAGGGGAAGCGGTTCGAGCCGTCGGTGCTGGACTACCACCTCGGCGGCCGCGACATCAGCGAGGTGCTCGCGATGTCGGTGACCGAGGCCGAGGAGTTCTTCGGCGCCGGCGAGGCGCGCACCCCGGCCGCGCACAAGATCCTCGAGCGGCTCGCCGACGTCGGGCTCGGCTACCTCACCATCGGCCAGCCGCTCACCACGCTGTCCGGCGGCGAGCGGCAGCGGCTCAAGCTTGCCATCCACATGGGGGAGAAGGGCGACGTCTACGTCCTCGACGAGCCGACCACCGGCCTCCACCTCGCCGACGTCGAGCAGCTGCTCGGCCTGCTCGACCGGCTCGTCGACTCCGGCAAGTCGGTCATCGTCATCGAGCACCACCAGGCGGTCATGGCGCACGCCGACTGGATCATCGACCTCGGCCCCGGCGCCGGCCACGACGGTGGCCGGATCGTCTTCGAGGGCACACCCGCCGACCTCGTCGCCGCCCGCTCCACCCTCACCGGCGAGCACCTCGCGGCCTACGTCGGCACCTGACCGAGGCCCTCGCGGACACCGTGAGACGAGTTAGAAACATGCGTGAGTCAGGTTGGCCCCCGGTGCAGCCACGGCAGCCGGGGGTTCGCTCGTTCGTTGGGCGCACGCTTGTCGTGCTGGTCCTCCCGAGTGAGCCGGGACCTACTGCGCAGCAGACAGGCCGGCGTCGATGACAGCGGCGCCGTACTGGGCGTATTCCGCGCCGGATGCCTTCGCTTGGCGCTCGATCGGGGGAGTACCCGAGCGCCTCGGCAATGATGGCCGCTGGTGCCAGTTTGGAGCCGCGACCACCCCCGATTCAAGCTCGACGGCAGCATGGGAGCCTTCGTCAACCGGGTGCTGTACGACGCGGCCGGCATGCACGTCCTGCGCCACCCGAAGCCCTATCCGACGCGTTCGCCCGAGGCGGGCGACGGCGGACAGTTCCCGACGCCATGGACGGGCCGGGGGACGCCCGGGACACATGCTGAGCTACGACGTGCTGCATCCGGACGTGACGGTCGAGCGGCGTTGGCTCACGGGGCACCCGCTGCTGGAGCACCTCGTCACCGCCGGCTACCTCGGCCGCAAGACCGGCCGCGGCTTCCGCAACTACAGCCGAGCTGCGTCAGTCCAGGCAGAACTCGTTGCCCTCCGGGTCGGTCATCACGATGAAGCCGGCGCTCATCGGGGGAGCGGGCTCGTAGCGACGTACCCGCGTCGCTCCCAGCGCGACGAGCCGGCCGCACTCGACCTCCAGCGCCGCCATCCGCTCCTCTCCCTGCAGTCCGGGAGCCGCACGGACGTCGAGGTGGACGCGGTTCTTGGCGACCTTGTCCTCCGGCACCTGCTGGAAGAACAGCCGTGGGCCGTGCCCGTCCGGGTCCTCGATGGCCGATCTCGTGTTGCGCTGCTCCTCCGGTACGCCGACCCGCGCGAGGAAGTCGTCCCACGCGGCCAGCGGGTCGGCGTCCTCGGGCAGGTCGACTCCGGGCGGGCCGGGGTGGACGTAGCCCAGTACGTCGCGCCAGAAGGACGACAGCGCACGCGGGTCGTGGGCGTCGAGGGTGACCTGGATGTGGCGGCTCATCGGGTTGCTCCGTTCGTAGCGGGTTTCGTGTGCAGATAGAGGTCGCGCAGCAGGCAGACCTCGGACAGGTGGTGGATCAGCTCGCGGTGGATGTGCAGCACCAGATCGGCCATGGGCGCCTCGGGGAAGGGCTCCCTCGCGCCGACCGGGACCCGGAGCCCGGCCTCGCCGAGGCCGCGCACCCCGGCCAGCCAGACGTCGAGCTGGGCCTCGAGCTGGTCGAGCGCGGTGGCCGCGCTGCCGGCGTACTCCCAGGTCTCGTACGACGCCGCCGGCGCGCCGAAGTGCGCCGCGTTGCGCGCGGCGAGCACGCCGACGATGACGTGACCGAGTCGCCAGGCGATCGTGGTGAAGGCCGCGGGGGCCGGCTCGGGGAAGGCGTAGTCCATCGTGAAGTCCCCGGCACCGACCTGCAAGGGCGCCGTCGAGCTGCCGCGCGGCCGCACGCTCCAGGCGCCCGGCACCGGCGACCAGAAGTACTCGTCGTCGGTGAGGCCGTGGAGCCGGGCTCGGAGCTGATCGTTCCAGTGGAACTCCCACTGCTCGCGCAGCGCCCGGTTCCAGTCGAGTTCGTCTGCATCCATGGAGCCACCCTGACACCTCTAGCGGACAGGATCGGTCCGCTGTCTCTGGCAGGGTGGGCGACATGGACGTGGCAAGCGGTGGCGAGCGGGGTACGACGGAGCGGGTGCTCACCCTGCTCGGGCTGCTGCAGCAGCGCCAGGTCTGGACCGGCCCCGAGCTCGCCGACCGGCTCGGGGTCACGCCGCGCACGGTACGGCGTGATGTCGAGCGGCTGCGCACGCTCGGCTATCCGGTGCATGCCAGCCAGGGTGTCGGCGGTGGCTATCAGCTCGGTCCGGGGCAGGACCTGCCGCCGCTGCTTCTCGACGACGAGGAGGCGATCGCCACCGCGGTCTCGCTGCTCGCCGGCGCGGGTGGCGGGGTCGCCAGCGCCGGCGATGCCGCACTCCGGGCGCTGACCAAGCTCGACCGGGTGCTGCCCACCCGGCTGCGGCACGAGGTGCGCGCACTCTCCGGCTCGGTGGAGTCCTTCGGCGGAGGCCGTACGCCGGTCGACCCCGAGGTGCTCATGACGCTGGCCAGAGCCTGCCGCGACGAGGTCGAGGCCGGCTTCGACTACCCGTCCGGAAGCGAGGTGCGACGGCGGCGGGTCGAGCCCTACCGTCTGGTCGCCTCCGACCGGCGCTGGTACCTCCTCGCCTACGACCTCGATCGCGACGACTGGCGCAGCTTCCGCGTCGACCGGATGACCGATGTGTCCGCACGGACCTGGCGCTTCCGCCCGCGCGCGGCGCCCGACGCGGCGACGTACGTGCAGGAGGGTGTGGCGAGTCGGGTCTACTCGCACCATGCGCGCTTCCTCGTGCACGCGTCGGCTGACACGGTGCGCGCGCAGATTCCGGCGTCGGCGGCCGTCGTACGACGGCGAGGGAGCGAGCTCTGCGAGGTGCTCAGTGGCGCCGGCAGCCTCGACTTCGTGCTCATGCACGTGCTCCTGCTGGGGCACGACTTCGAGGTACTCGACCCTCCGGAGCTCGGGAGGCGCTGTCGCGCGCTGGCGGAGAGACTGCTGTCTGCCGGTGCAACGATCTCACCGGTGCCGGACATGGAGGAGTCATGAGCCGCGACCACGCCAGCCGCGAGGGCCGCGACCCACGGCGCGAACCGGGCTGTCCGTTCTCAGTGAACTTGAGCCACCCGCAGCCTCCTGACCTGCGGTGGCTCAGGATGATGAGAATCAGCGGAGGCTCGCTCTTCTCACCATCTTGATCGGGCGGCATCGCAACGCTCGCTACGGCTGATTATCAGTGGGGACGGTGCTCCTCGACGGTTACGCTGCTCACCATGTTTCCTCCAGTGAAGATCATCTCCGGTGGGTTGGAGATTCGTGAGTTCGGGTCGCAGGACGCGGTCCAGGTGGTGGCGTTCGTGGCGGCGGGGGACCGGACGGCACTGCCGCCGGGTTCCCCTGGGGCCGTCGCTGACGTGGACGGGTGGCTGGCTGAGGTGCACCAGCGGCGGTTGGACGGCGGGGGTGTGCTCTTGGCGATAGTGGAGGGGATCAGCGGCGAGATCGTCGGCAGCATCGGGTTGCGTGACACCGACTGGGAGGCTGGACGCAGCGAAATCGGCTACGGGGTGCAGGCCGGTCGGCGCGGTCGAGGCCACGCGACCGAGGCGGCCCGCGCGGTCGGCCGATGGGCGCTCACTGACGGCGGGATGCGGCGGGTCCAGTTGCACGCCCGCCTTGACAACGTCGATTCCCTGCGGGTCGCTGAAAAGGCCGGATACCAGCGGGAGGGCACACTGCGGATGGCCGAATGGGATGGCGAAGAGGCGCATGACCTGGCCGTCTTCTCGATGATCACGACAGATCTTGATGAGAAGAACTGACAGATGGCTCAGCTAACACAGCCGTGGCTCAAGTTCGCTGAGAAACGACACGGGCCGAGGCGTCGGGGCGCCCCGGCCGCGCGAGGCGACGTCGATTCGATAATGTACATTATGTCAAGTTGGGGTTTCCGGGCCTCCTCTGAGAGAGGCGGCCGGCAGGCGCAGCCCAGGTGCTGACGGCGAAGGTCCGAGGCGGTCGAACAGATCGCGTTGCGCGCAGCAGCCGACGCGGATGCCCCGCGCCGACAGGCGGCATTCGCTGCTCCACCCGTTCGGTGGCACTGACACCCGTCGGTGAGCCGCAGGCCATCCGCGAACATCCGCAGCGGTGGGTGCGCCGCCAGCATGCCGATCACCTCCACCGCTCCCCTTCCTCGATGGCCGGGAACGCGAGAATCATGCATAATATCCCTTATGCATGACAAACAGGACGAACCGGTACGAGATCTGATCGAGGAGTTCCTGACCACCCGGGCCACCCGCAAGCCCTCCCCGCACACCCTGGCGGCGTACCGGCGGGACCTCACCAGCGTCACCGTGCTGGTGAGCGAGGAAGCGGCCACCGCTCCCCTCCCCCGCGACGAGCTGATGATCACCGCCCTCTCCCCCCGGGTCATGCGCGCCGCGTTCGCCCGGTTCGCCGCGCCCCGCGCCGCCGCCTCCGTGCACCGGGCCTGGTCGACGTGGAACAGCTTCTTCACGTTCCTGGTTGCGGAGGGGGTCGTACCGGGAAATCCGATGCCGGCGGTGGGACGGCCCCGCGCCCCGCTCCCCCAGCCCAAGCCGCTGCGTGGCGAGGACACCCCGGAGGAACTGCTCGCCGCGGTGGCCCGCGAGGACGGCCGGCAGCGCGATCCGTGGCCGGAGCGGGACGTGGCGGTGCTGGCGTTGGCGCTCTGCGCCGGGCTGCGCCTGTCCGAGCTGCTGGCGCTGCGGGTGGCGTCGGTGGCCGGTCGGCCCGGGGAACGACGGGTCGACGTGGCGGGCAAGGGCGGACGTCCGCGGGTGGTGCCGATCGAGGACGACCTGGACCGGGTCCTGCTGGACTATCTGGACAGTCGCGCCCGCCGGTTCGGGGCGCGCAGCGTGCGGCCGGATTCCGCGCTGCTGGTGGACCGGCGGGGCGAGCTGCTGCGCCGGGGCGGTCTGCAGTACCTGGTGGAGTCCTGTTACCGGCGGGCCGGCATCGGTGACCGGGTGCCCCGTGGGGCGCGGCTGCATGCGCTGCGGCACACGTTCGCGACCCGGTTGGCGGAGGACGGGGCGAGCGCGGCGGAGATCATGCGCCTGCTGGGGCACGCGTCGTTGGCGTCGTCGCAGACGTACATCGAGGTGACTGCGGTTCAGCAGCGGGCGGCGGTCCGGTCGAACCGCACGAACCGGGCGCTGGCGGGTCTCGTGGGTGGGCGCGCTGTCGGACCGGGTGTTTAGCGTCGGGTCATGGCTCCCCTGCGGCTTGATCGGAACGAGGCCCGGCGGATCGCGGTCCGGGCGCAGTTGCTGGATGCGCCTCGGCGTCCAGGGAAGCAGCCAGAGGTCCAGGGCCGTTGGCAGCACGCACCTGCCGCATGACGGTCGCTATGTGTTCCACGCCACCAGATCAGCCGGGCTCTGACGGATCCACAGCCCGGTTGCATTGTCGGCCCGTCTGACGTGGTCGTCCTTCAGCCGGTCGACGTTGGGCGCCGCTCCCACGACGCGATCCCCCGCGGCCAGCGCTGCCTCCGTGATCGCCCTGCCCAGACCGCGGGAAGTGCCCGGTTGAAGTCATCGCGGCGCGGGCGGCCGTCGGCTAGCGGAAGAGATCGTCAAGACCGTGATGCGCGCCACCACCGCCGAGTTCGCCGACCCCGCATTCGAGGCGCGATCCGGGCGATCAACCTGGAGATTTCCGGCGATCCCGGACTTACGGTGCAATACCGGCAGAAATTCGCAAGGCTGGTCGACGAGGCCAGGCAGGAGCGGCTGCGCAGCGTGCAACGGTCCCATAACCTTCGGTCACCATGATCCGGAAGTGGGTGAACTCGCGGGCTAGAGTCGCCACCCATGGAGACGGCACGGCAGTCGCGCCGCGACGGCGGCATCACCGCCCTGGTGGAGGGGTTCTTCGGGGTGGCCTGGTTCGGCTGGGGGCACGCGGCCCCGCCCGCCTGGCTGCACCCGTGGCTGACCCTTGGCAGCATGGCCGCCCGGCTCGGCGCGATCGCCGAAGCGGTGGTCGGCTTCTCCAGCCCCGGCGTCGACCGCCGCGATCAACAACCGGGCGGCCGGCCGGCGGTACGGGAGCATCGTGGATGTCGAGTTCGCAGTGGCGGGCCTGGGCGCGGCACTGCTGGGGGTGCTCGGTCGGCCGGGCTACATTCCGGTGTGGATCTGCGCCGTGGTGGGCGTCCACTTCCTGCCGCTCGCGCGGCTTCTCCGTGACCGGAACCTCATCCCACTGGGCATCCTGGTCACATTCACCGCGGTCGTGGCGCTGATCGTCGGCCTGACCACCCGCGTGGCACCGAGCACGTTAACCGGGGTCGGCGCCGGCCTGTCGCTGGCGGCGTTCGGCGCGCTCGCCCTTATCAGGGCGCTGCGCCAGCCCCGTCTCCAATACACCTAGGCCCGCCACTTCATTGGCAGGCGCCGTGAGTTCACCCCGGAGGGTCCGTGTCCCTACGCAAGGTCATGTCGTCGTTCGCCGCATCCGCGTGCCTCGTGGCCGCGGCGTTGTCCGTCGGCGTGGAGCCCGCGTTCGCGGTACCGACCACCACCGCCGTCTTCAACAATCCGCTCGGTACAGCCGCTGAGAAGGCGGCAATCCAGACGCACGTCGTGGGATTGATCGACGGCGCGCCGGCCGGCTCCCGCGTCAGGATGTCGATGTTCTACGCGGCCGACCCCACCGTGCCCAACGCCTTGATCGCCGCGAAGAACCGGGGGGTCAACGTCCAGGTCATCTTCAACGACAACGACCGCGCCAAGGCCCCGTACGCCTCCCTGGTGACGGCGCTCGGCACCGACCTCAGCGCGCCGTCGTGGATTCTGTTCTGTCCGGCGGGTCGCGGTTGCATCGGCGACCGGGTGCTGAGCAACGTCGGGTCGATCAACCACAACAAGTTCTTCCTGTTCTCCAGCACCCAGGGCGCCTCGGACGTGGTGGTCCAGTCGACGGCCAACCTGCACGCCGGTCGGGACGGACTCCGCGGGTGGAACTCCGCGCTCGTACTGGTGGGAAACGCCAACATCTACAACGCCTACAGCGGCTACTTCGACGACCTGAAGGCTGGCGCGGTCAACAACAACTACTACGACACCGGCCGGCCCGCGGTGGCCTCTGGCAACGCGAAGGTCTATTTCTATCCGCGGGAGGAAAGCAACGGACAGCCGTACAACGACGCGAGCGAAGATACGATCATGACCGCGCTCAACCACGTCTCCTGTTTCGGCAATTCCGCCGTGGGCACGCAGGACGGCACCCACCGCACCATCATCCGGGTCAACCAGGTCATTTTCAGCCGCACCTACGTCGCCAAGAAGCTGTGGGAGTTGGACAACGCGGGCTGCTACGTCGAGGTGGTGCAGCGGTACGACCAGAACAGCCGCTCTGAAGTCGGCGCCATGAAGAACCTCCTCGCCGCGACGGGCAGCCCCTACGGCGGGCCGGTCGTCAAGTACTACTGCTTCGGCGACAGCGTCTGGACGCACAGCAAGTACCTCCAGGTCGAGGGCAACTACTACGGTGGCGCGGACCGGACCGTCACCTGGGTCGGCAGTCACAACTTCAGCTACAACTCGCTGCGTCAGTCCGACGAGGCCCTGCTGCAGCTCGAGGACTCCACCGCGTTCAACGCCTTCCGGACGAACTTCCGCACGGTCCGCGACGCCCCGGGGATCAGGACCGTCGCTAACGGCGGTACGGCGGCCTGTTAGGCGCCGAGCCCACGTGGCGCCGCTGCCGCCGTAGCCTGACGATGCCGCTGATTGCAGGATCGCCGGAATCCGGGTAGGCGAGGCGCGGGCGGTGGCGGTCGACTGGGTACGCGCGCAGATGCGCCGTGACCCGGCGGTGCAGGGCGGCTTCTTCAGCGGTTCGACGGTGGCGCTGCCGGATGAGGCGGTGCTATCGGCGTCGTCCGACGTGGACGTGCTGCTGGTACGCGACGAGCCGGGCGTGAAGCTAGGCAAGTTCCGCCACCGCGGGGTGCTGCTGGAGGTCGTACCGGCAAATCCGATGCCGGCGGTGGGCCGGCCCCGCGCCCCGCTCCCCCAGCCCAAGCCGGTGATCCGCTGGACGCCCGAACGCTCCACCAGGCTCTGACGGTCGAGTCAGGTCGTTGGCGGAGCTCTGCCGGCAGTTGGTCGTCCACGCGAGCCACCCGCACGGCGTCTTGGATGCGGCGACGAACGTGGTCGTTCGTGTTGCCCCAGACCAGTTGCGACTTCGGCCGCCCTTCCGTGAGGTTGGAATTCCGAGAGTATATACGCGAGGTATACCCTCAGTGTATTCTGCGTGGCATGAGCGTTCCTCTCACCCTCCTCGGCCTGCTTGAACGAGAGCCCAGCCACGGGTACGACCTCAAGCGCGAATACGACGCGTACTTCGGCCGCGGCAGGCCGCTGCCGTTCGGTCAGGTCTACTCGACCCTCAGCCGGCTGGCTCGCGACGGCAAGGTGGTGATCAGCGAGGTGGGCCCCGGCGATGGACCCGACCGCAAGCGCTACATCATCACCGACCGTGGTGCGACCGAGGTCGAGCAGTGGCTGACCCAGCCGGTCGAGCCGGAACCGCACCTGCAGACCGTGCTCTTCGCCAAGGTCGTGCTCGCGCTGATGCTTGACCGCCCCGCCGGCGAGTACCTCGACGCCCAGCGCAGCGCACACCTGCAGCGGATGCGCGAGCTCACCGAGATCAAGCGCGGCGGCAACCTCGTCGACGCGATGCTCGCCGATCACGGGCTGTACCACCTGGAGGCGGACCTCCGGTGGATCGAGATGACCGGCGCCCGGCTGGACGCCCTGAAGAAGACGGTGCGGCCATGACCACGATCGAAGCGAGGAACGTCGTGTTCTCGTTCGGCGAGACCGCGGCGCTGCGGGGCGCCAGCATCGCCGTGGACGCGGGTGAGATCGTCGCCGTCATGGGGCCCAGCGGCTCGGGCAAGTCGACGTTGCTGCACTGCCTGGCCGGCATCCTCGTTCCGGACTCCGGCGAGGTGCTGTTCGACGGGGTGCGGGTCGACGCCATGACCGAGACCCAGCGCAGCAGCCTGCGCCGCGACCGCTTCGGGTTCGTGTTCCAGTTCGGTCAGCTCGTCCCCGAGCTGACCGTCGCGGAGAACGTGGCCCTGCCGCTCCTGCTGAGCGGGACCCGCCGGACGGAGGCGCTGCGTAAGGCGTATGACTGGTTCGAGCGGCTCGGCCTGGACGGGATGGAGCAGCGTCGGTCGGGCGAGCTGTCCGGGGGGCAGGCCCAGCGGGTGGCCCTCGCCCGCGGCCTGGTCGCCGGGCCGGAGGTCCTCTTCGCCGACGAGCCGACCGGTGCGCTCGACTCGCTCACCGGCGAGCAGGTCATGGACCTGCTGGTCACCGCGGCCCGCGAGCAGGGCACCACCGTCATCCTGGTCACCCACGAACCACGGGTCGCCGCGTACGCCGACCGCGAGGTCATCGTGCGCGACGGGCGTGTGACTGCGCCGGACCGGATCGCATCGTGATCCGCTTCGGGCTTCGCCTCGCCGTGTCCGGCGGGCGGGAGGCGCTCACCCGCCTCGTCATCATCGCCGCCGCGGTCGCGGTGGGTGCCGGGCTGCTGCTGGTCACCCTCGCCGGGGTCAACGCCGTCAACGCGCAGCTCACGCGGTACGCGTCGCTGTACCCCCATGCTTCGGCGGGAGGCGGCGCGGATCCGCTGTGGTGGTCGACCCGCCGGGACTACTTCCACGGCAAGCAGATCTCGCGGGTCGACGTCGCCGCCACCGGACCGGGGTCGCCGACCCCGGTCGGCATCCCGAAGACGCCGGGTCCCGGGGAGTACTACGTCTCGCCGGCGCTCACCACGCTGCTGGCAGTGACCCCCGCCGTCCAACTCGGCGACCGTTATCCCGGACGGAACCTCGGCACGATCGGCCCGGCCGCGCTGCCGTCACCGGATACCCTGCTCGTCATCGTCGGGCACACCCCCGACGAGGTCGCCAAGCTGCCGAACGCCAGACAGCTCACCAGCGTCGGCGACAGAATTCCCGCGCTCCCCGAGACCGTCGTGGACCTCATCCTCGGTGTAATTGCCGGTGGGCTGCTGTTTCCGGTGCTGATCTTCATCGGTACGGCGACCCGGCTCAGCGCCGCACGCCGGGAGCAGCGGTTCGCGGCGATGCGCCTGGTCGGTGCGACGCCCAAGCAGATCTCGGTGATCGCGGCAACCGAGGCGGCCGCGGCGGCCATCGCCGGTACGGCCCTCGGCTTCGCGCTGTTCTTCGCGTTGCGCGGTCAGCTCGCCGCGATCCCGTTCACCGGCATGCGGTTCTTCCCTGGTGACATGTTCCTGCGACCGCTGGACGTCCTGGTGGTCGCGTTCGGTGTCCCGGCCGGCGCGGCGCTGGCGGCGTGGGTCTCGCTGCGGCGCGTCCGGATCTCCCCGCTCGGCGTCACGCGGCAGGTCACCCCACGTCCACCTCGCGCCTACCGGCTGATCCCGCTCGTGCTGGGGGTCGCCGAGCTGACGTTCGTCATCGGCCGCAGGCCCGACACGTCCGACGGCCAGACCGCGGTGTTCCTGCCGGGGCTGCTGCTCATCATGACCGGCCTGGTCCTGGCCGGACCCTGGCTCACGATGACCTGCGCCCGCCTCATGGCCAGCCGCGCCCGCCGTCCCGCCACGCTCATCGCCGCGCGACGCCTTGCCGACAACCCGAAGGCCGGTTTCCGGGCGATCAGCGGCATCATGCTGGCCCTCTTCGTCACGAGTGTGGCCATCGGCGTGATCACCACGATCGTCGCCAACCGTGGCCCGGCGCGGATCGGCTCGACGGATGCCGGCACCATGTCCACCGCCTTCTACGACGACCCGCCCTCGGTTCCCGACACGCTGCTGGCCGAGCTGCGCTCGATCCCGGGCGTGCGGAGCGCCACGGTGATCCGGCTGAACCCGGTCAGGAAGGACGAGCCCGGGGTGATCGCATGCACCGACATCCCGACGGCGTACGGCCGGTGCGCCGGAGGCGTCACCGTGGCCGCCGTGGCGGACAACTTCATCCCCTACCGCGAGTCGGCGTCCTCCGCGAGGGTCTGGCCCACCGCATCCGTCTCCCTCGATGATCTCCAGCGGTTGCCGGTGGTGTCGATCGTCGTCGGCACGGACGGTTCGGCGGCCGCGCTTGAGCGGTCGCGCACGCTCCTGTCGCGCGAGTTCCCGAACTTCTGGGTGGCCCCGAACGCTCCCGGTGAGTTCGAGTCGGACTTCGCCGACCAGCTGCGTGGGTGGAAACAGCTGGCCAACGTCGTCATCGTCGCCAGCCTCGCACTCGCCGGCTGCAGCCTCGCGGTCAGCGTGGTCGGCGGCCTCACCGAGCGCAAGCGCCCGTTCAGTCTGCTGCGCCTCAGTGGCGCGCCGGTGCGGATCCTGCGCGACGTGGTTGCCCTGGAAAGCGCCGTACCGATGCTCGCCGTCGCCGTGGTCGCGATCGGCATGGGCTTCCTCGCCGCCCAGCTGTTCCTCAAGGCGCAGATGGGCTACACGCTCACCGCTCCAGGCCTCGAGTTCTCCGCGATCGTGATCGTCGGCCTGGTCGCCTGCCTCGGCATCATCGCCTCCACCCTGCCGTTGCTGGAACGCATCACCGGCCCGGAGACCGCACGCAGCGAATGATCTCTCCACCATTCCCGCTCGGGGTTCGTCCACCGCCAGACCGCGAGAGTTCCGCGGCCTGGCGGTGCCGGGCCCCGGTGACTGGTTACCGGCCCTGATCCACCCGCGCAGGCAGCTCCCACAGCGGGTCGCCCGCCCTGGGACGGAGGGATCAGCGTGAGACGGCCTACGGCCGGACCCGGTGGCACCATCTGCGGAATGAACCTGGGTGAGGCGCGGGCGGTGGCGGTGGACTGGGTGCGCGAGCACGCGCGGCGGGAGCCGGGTGTGCGGGGCGCGTTCTTCAGCGGGTCGACGGTGGGGTTGCCGGAGGATGTGGTGCTGCCGGCGTCGTCGGACGTGGACGTGCTGCTGGTGCGGGACGAGCCGGCCGCGAAGGTGGGCAAGTTCCGCCACCGTGGGGTGCTGCTGGAGGTCTCCACGCTGACCTGGGAGGACCTGGGGTCGCCGGAGGGCGTGCTGGGGTCGTGGGTGTTCGCGCCGTGTTTCCGTACGGACACGGTGATCCTGGATCCGGCGGGGCGGTTGGCGGCGATGCGGGACCGGGTGGCGGCGGGGTTCGCGGATCCGGTGTGGGTGCGGCGGCGGTGTGCGGGGGTACGCGCTCGGGTCGAGGACGGCCTGCGGGTGCTGGACGCGACGGCGCCGCTGCACGAGCAGGTACTGGCGTGGTTGTTTCCGACGTCGGTGGTGGCGGTGCTGCCGGTGGTGGCGGCGTTGCGGAATCCGACGGTGCGCCGTCGGTACGTGCTCGCCGGGGAGGTGCTGGCGGCGCACGGGCTGGGCGAGCGGTATCCGGAGCTGCTGGCGTTGCTGGACGGTGGCGGGGTGGGTCCGGAGCGGGTGCGGGGGCATCTGGCCGGGCTGGCGGCCACGTTCGACGAGGCGGCGCGGGTGGCGCGTACCCGGTTCGCTTTCAGCGCGGACATCAGTGCGGCGGCCCGGCCGGTGGTGGTGGACGGCAGCGCGGAGCTGATCGGGGCGGGCGCGCACCGGGAGGCGATGTTCTGGATCGTGGCGACGTACGCCCGGTGTCACGCGATCCTGGCGGCGGACGCCCCGGAGCGGGAGGTGGCGTTGCGGCCGGCGTTCGACGCGGCGGTGGCGGACCTGGGGGTGGCGTCGGCGCCGCGACGGCGGCGGCGTGCGGACGAGGTACTGGCTTCCCTGCCGAGGTGGCAGACGATGGCGGAGGCGATCGGCGGCTGGGATGTGGCAGGCTGACCGCTGACGCGACTGGCGGCACCGGGGATGGCAGCAACCATCGGGGAGCTCGTCGCGGAGGTCGACCGCCTGGGCCTCCGCGGGCGAGGTGTGGCATGTCTTCTACGGGTACGACGGCCCGGCTGCTGCCGGGTGGGCCGGTGGCGGAGCAGGTGTTGGCGGAGGTCGCCGAGGATGTGGCGGCCCTGCGTGCGGCGGGAGTGACGCCGGCGTTGGCGACGGTGCTGGTGGGCGATGACGACGCCAGTGCCGGGTACATCCGGATCAAGCAGCGGCAGGCGGCGCAGCTGGGGTTCGCTTCCCCGCACGTGCACCTGCCGGCGTCGGCGTCGCAGGCGGACCTGCACCGGGTGCTGGCGGACTTCAACGCCGACCCCGATGTACACGGGGTGTTGGTGCAGCATCCGATCCCGGGGCGGCTGGACTACGACCGGGCGTTGCAGGTGCTGGATCCGGACAAGGACGTCGACGGGATGCACCCGGTGAACATGGGCCGGTTGGCGTTGGGGTTGCCGGGACCGTTGCCGTGTACGCCGGCGGGGATCGAGGCGTTATTGGCGTTCCACGGGGTGCCGGTGGCGGGCCGGGAAGTGGTGATCCTGGGTCGGG
Source organism: Micromonospora sp. RTP1Z1 (assembly GCF_033804685.1). NCBI lineage: Bacteria > Bacillati > Actinomycetota > Actinomycetes > Micromonosporales > Micromonosporaceae > Micromonospora > Micromonospora sp. RTP1Z1. Next base: position 34,587 of record NZ_JAPFQV010000027.1, on the reverse strand, counting down.
GCGCCACGTTGGGTCGGCCGTTGGCGATGCTGTTGGCGCAGAAGCGGCCGACGGCGAACGCCGCGGTGACGGTGGTGCACACCGGGGTGGCGGACTGGCCGCGGTACACGCGGCGGGCGGAGATCCTGGTGGCGGCGGTCGGGGTGCCGGGGATCGTGCGGCCGGAGCACGTGCGTCCGGGTGCGGTGGTGGTCGGTGGCGGGGTGCGGTACGAGGGTCGGCGGTTGCTGCCGGACGTGGACGAGTCGTGTGCCGAGGTGGCGGGGGCGATCACGCCGCGGGTCGGTGGGGTGGGGCCGACGACGGTGGCGATGTTGTTCCGCAACGCGGTGCGGGCGGCGCGGCGGGCGGCCGGGCTCGACTGAGCCGTGCGTCAGCCGACGGGGCGGCCGAGCCAGCCGGAGAGCCAGTCGAAGGCGGGGTCCTCGGCGGCTTCCCAGACGGACATGCTGTGGCCGCCGCCGTCGACGTAGACGGTGGTGACGCAGAGCGGTGGGCGGGCGAGGTGGGTGAGGGTGTCGGCGTCGCGGTGGGCCTTGCGGTCGGCGCGGCCGGCGGACAGGTAGAGGGCGACGGCCGGGTTCGGTAGGTGGCGCAGCCGCCAGGCGTCGTCGTTGAGGGTGTGTTCGGTGCCGTCGCCGATGGTGATGCCGGGGTCGGCGTAGCCGGAGAGGCTGGCGGCGGTGGCGTACCGCTCGGGGTGGCGCAGGGCGAGGTTGGCGGCGCAGTAGCCGCCGGCGGAGTAGCCGATGAGGCCCCATCCGGCGCGGTCGGTGCGTACCCGCAGGTGGGTTTCCGCGGCGGTGGGTACGTCGACGGTGAGGAACGTTTCGGCCTGCGGTCCGTGGGCGAGGTTGGTGCATTCGGTGTCGAGCAGGGCGTGGGGTGTCTGTGGGGGGAACAGCACGACGGTGGGGGCCATCCGGCCGGCGACGATCTCCTGGTCGAGGTGGTGGGCGGCGGCGAGCCGGTTGAGCCAGGAGGCGGGTGAGCCGGGGTAGCCGTGCAGGGCCTCGATGACGGGGAACCGTGCGGTGGGCTGCCGGTCGTAGGCGGCCGGCAGGTAGGCGTGGACGGCGAGGGTGAGCCCGCTGGCGGTGCCGGTGGCGGTGAAGGTGACGATCCGGCCGCCGGTGGCGCCGGCGGGAGCGGGGTCGGCGGTGGCCGCGGTGCTGGTGTCCCGGCCGAGGAGGGCGGACCAGGTGGTCACGGTGTCGACCTGGCGATTGATCCAGATGCCGGCGGCGGCCAGGGCGGTGGCCAGGCACAGGGCGGTGGTGACGGTGCGGAGTGCGGCGCGGCGGGTGCCGGCGCCATGGTCCCAGGTGGCGGAGAGCAGCACGGCGGCGAGGACGGCTCCGGCGGTGGCGGTGAGCGCGGCGGCGAGGCTGTCGGGGGCCATGGTCAGTGTCCGGTCGGCGGTGCGGTGCGGGACGGGTGGGTGTGGCGGTGCTGCGGGGGCGGTGGGATCAGCGGCGCGGGGGCGCTCAGCGGCGGCGGTGTCTGCTGGCAGGCCCAGAGCAGGGCGGTGGGGAGCTGGTCGGCGGCGGGGCCGGGGTGCCGCTGCGGTGCGCGGACGACGGTGACGGTTTCGGTGGTGGGCAGGTCGGCGGGTACGACGTCGGCGGCGGGTTCCGGGGTGTCCTCGAGCAGGGCGAGGGCCGGGTAGCGGGTGGGTGCGGCGCGGACGACGGCCCCGGCGAGCCCGGCGACGTCGGCCGGCGCGATCAGCGCCCAGCTGTGCGTGGTGACGCGCAGGTCGCGGGCGAGGCTGTCGGGCAGGGTCTCGGTGAGGGTGTCGACGGTGGCGGTGGCGCGGAGGTGGGCGAAGACCACGATGGTCGCGGCGGTGCGGTCCTCGACGGTGCGGGCCGCCGCGGCCTCCTGGGCGGGGGTGGCGTGGTCGGCGAGGACCGTGACGACCGGGTACCGCCAGGTGGGGTGCAGCGGATAGTCGGCGGGCACGACGACGGTCGGGGCGGCGGTGACCGGCCACCGGTTCCCCCGCGGCGGGTGCCAGGGGAACGCCACGGGGGTGGTGGGGGCGCGCCGGGCCTGGGCGGTGATCCAGTGGTCGAGGTGGCCCGGCCGGGCGGGGCCGGTGTCGTGGCGGGTGGCGTGGGCGGGCAGCAGGTCGGCCCAGGTGGGATAGAAGCCTTCGGCGCGGTTGGCGGCGAGTCCCACCGTGAGCAGGACGAGGGCCTCGGTGAGCAGGACGGCGGCGGGTCGGGTGAGGACCTGCCAGCGGAGGCGGTGGCGGCGCCAGGTGCGGACGGTGACGGCCGCGGCGCCGGTGGCGGTGACGCCGACCAGGATCAGCAGCGGTAGGCCGGTCGGCGGCATGGGCTGGCCCCTCCCCTCGTCTCACCATCGCTACCACGGGCGAGGGCGGTCCCGGAGGGGTTTGTGCGTTCCGTCGCGCCGCGGGGGTCGCCGCCGACGGTAGGTGGCGTGGCTGGACGTTCGCTGCGAGCGTGCCGCTCAGCCGAGATCGACGATGAGGGGCCGGTGGTCGGAGATGGCCGACAGCGGGGTGTCGACTGCGGTGACGGGCGGAAGCCGGTCGAGGCCCTGCCGGTCGGCGAGGATGTGGTCGAGCTGGACGCGGGGCTGCCCGGCCGGGTAGGTGGGGCGGCGGACGAGGGGACGCCACCGGGACACCAGCGCGGCGGGGCCGGCGGGCAGGTTGAGGTCGCCGAGGAGGATCCGCGGGGCGGGCAGGGCGCGCAGCGCGCGGACGACGCGGCGCAGTTGGAGGATGTTCCAGCCGGGGACGAAGGACAGGTGGGTGGCGGCGACGGTGAGCGGACCGTGCGGGGTGTCCAGGACGGCGGCGAGGACGACGCGGGGTTCGTCGCGCAGCAGGATGAGCCCGCCGCCGGGGCCGGGGACGTAGATCGGGGATCGTACGGGGGCGGGCCGTAGCCGGGTGACCTGCCAGGAGCGGACGGGGTGGCGGCTGACCAGGCCGATGCCGTAGCAGGGTTCGCCGTGGCCGTCGTCGTCGTGGGTCAGAGGGCGGAACTGTTCGCCGGGGGTGCCGACGACGGCGGCGGCGAAGCGGTGTTCGGGGGCGCCCAGGGCGCGGGCGGCGATGGCCGTGAGGTCGAGGTTGTCGCTGCGGGACTGGTCGCGGTCGACCTCCTGCAGGGCGAGGACGTCGGCGTCGAGGGCGGTGACGGCGGCGGTGAGCCGGTCGGGGTCGACGAGTCCGTCGGTGAGGGATCGCCCGTGCAGCAGGTTGAAGGTGGCCAGGCGCACCTGCACACCCTACGTCCCCGTGGCAGAGTTGCCGGGTGCTCAAGGCGTTGGTCTGTTCGGTGCTGGTGTTCGTGGCGGTGGCGTCGGCCGGTCTGTGGTTGCGGCGGCGGCGGGGCCGCTGAGGCTGCCGGCGGGGGGCGGTGAGCCTGGCCACAGGTGGTCTCGCCGGCCGCCCGGCGGTGGGAAGAATTGCCGCCCGTGGACCCCTTGTCGCTGACCACCCTGCTGACCGCGGCCGCCATGGCGGGCTGGGTGGACGCCGTCGTCGGCGGGGGTGGGCTGTTGCTACTGCCGGCGCTGCTGGTGGCCGCGCCAGGGATGCCGGTGGCGACCGCGTTGGGTACGAACAAGCTGGCGGCGATCTTCGGCACGTCGACCGCGGCGGTGACGTACGCGCGGCGCACGAAGCTGGACTGGACGGTGGCGGGGCCGGCGGCGGGTTTGGCGGTGCTGACTGCCGGGCTCGGCGCGGTCCTCGCGGGGGCGGTGCCGGCGGGCGCGTACCGGCCGGTGGTGCTGGTGGTGCTCGTGTCGGTGGCGGTGTTCGTGTTGGCGCGGCCCCGGTTGGGGGTGGTGGCGCAGCCGGCGCGGCGCACGCCGCGGCGGGTGGTCGCGGCGGTGGCGGTGGCCGGCCTGGGCATCGCCCTGTACGACGGGTTGATCGGCCCGGGTACGGGGACGTTCCTGGTGGTGGCGTTCACCGCCCTGGTGGGCGCGGACTTCGTGCACGGTTCGGCGATGGCGAAGGTGGTCAACGCCGGGACGAACCTGGGCGCGCTGGTGGTGTTCGCGTGCACCGGGCACGTGTGGTGGCTGCTGGGCGCGGCGATGGCGGTGTGCAACGTCGCCGGAGCCGCGCTGGGCGCGCGGATGGCGCTGCGGCGCGGCTCCGGCTTCGTGCGGGTGGTGCTGCTGGTGGTGGTCCTCGCCCTGGTCGGGAAGCTGGGCTACGACCAGTGGCTGGCCGGCTGACCCGGGTGCGGGTTCGGCCGGTGGGCGCGCCGACCGGCCGGCGGCCGGTCAGGCGTGCCGGACGACGTCGTCGTAGTCGAGGCGGGGCAGGCGGGGGAACCAGGCGTCCGGGCCGGGCTTGCCGATGTTGACCACGAGCAGGGACTTCCAGCCGTTGTCGGCGAAGAACTCCTTGTCGAGGCCGTCGGCGTCGAAGCCGCCCATCGGCCCGGCGGCCAGCCCGGCGGCGCGGACGGCGAGCAGCCAGTAACCGATCTGCAGGGTGGCGTTGAACCGGGCCATCCGCTCGCGGGCCTGCACGTCGCCGGCGAGGTCGTCGCGCATCTGCGGGCGGATCGGGAAGACCCGCGGGACGAACTCGTGGAAGTCGGTGTCGGCGGCCAGCACGGCGACGACCGGCGCGGCGGCCGTCTTGGCCTGGTTGCCCTCGCTCATGTGGGTGAGCAGCCGTTCGCGGGGTTCGCCGTCGCGGACATAGAGCACCCGCAGCGGCTGCGTGTTCGCGGCGGTGGGCGGGTACTTGGCGAGGTCGAAGATGGCCCGCAGCTGCGCGTCGGTGACGGGCTCGTCGGTGAAGGTGTTGGCGGTGCGGGCGTCGGTGAACAGCTGCGCCTGCGCCTCGGAGTGCAGGGTGATCAGGTCGGTCATCAGGGTTCCTCGCTCTACCGGAGGGGTTGCTCCTGCAAAGGTAGCAGCTAGCTTTTTAGTAGCGCCTTGCCTGGTCGGTGCTGCCGGTACTCTGGCGGCATGACGGTCGGGCCGGAAGCCGGCGAGACACCGCGCACGTGCGACGGGGGGATCACCCGCGCCTTCGCGTTCCTCGGCAAGCGGTGGAACGGCGTGCTGCTGGGCACCCTGGCCACCGGTCCGGCCGGCTTCGCCGAGCTGACCCGCGCGCTGCCCGGGATCAGCGAATCGGTGCTCTCCGACCGCCTCGGCGAACTGGCCCGGGTGGGACTGGTGTCCCGGACCGTGCGGGAGGGCCCGCCGCTGGGGGTCAGCTACCAGCTCACCGACCGGGGCGCGGCGCTGGTGCCCGCCCTGGAGGCGCTGGCCCGCTGGGCCCACGAGAACCTGCCCGCCGAGCCGGAACGCCGTCCCGACTGCTGATCGCCGCCGTGTGATCATCGTCCGGTGCCCATCCGCGCCGAACACGACCGGGCCGCTCTGGCCGAGCTGCTGAGCCGGGACCCGGTGCTGCACGCGTACCAGCTCGGGGACCTCGACGACTTTTTCTGGCCGTACACCTCGTGGTTCCGCCGCGGGGACCAGGTGGCGCTGCTCTACCACGGTGTCGCGCTGCCGACGCTGCTGGCGTTCGCGTCGCCGGCGCGGGCCGCGGAGCTGGCGACGCTGCTGACCGAGCTCGCGCCGGTGCTGCCGGCCCGGCTGTGGGCCCACCTCTCCCCCGGCCTCGACGAGGCGCTCGCGGACCGGTTCGTCATCGAAAGCGCGGTCGGGCACCACCGGATGGCGCTGACCGACCCGGCGCGGCTGACCCGGGCAGCCCCCGCCGGTGAGGTGCTGGGTCGGGGCGACCTGCCCCAGCTGCTGGACCTCTACTCCGTCGCGTACCCCGGCAACTGGTTCGACCCCCGGATGCTCGACACCGGCCAGTACGTGGGCATCCGGGAGGCCGATGAGCTGGTCGCCGTCGCCGGCGTCCACGTCTGGTCACCCACCTGGCGGGTGGCCGCGGTCGGCAACGTGACCACTCACCCGCGGGCGCGGGGACGCGGCCTGGCCGGCGCCGCCGTGGCCGCGCTCTGCGCCCGGCTGCGCGACAGCGTCGACCATGTCACCCTCAACGTGCGGGCGGACAACCCGGCGGCGCTGCGGCTCTACGGCCGGCTCGGCTTCACCCGCGTCGCCGACTTTGTCGAGTGCGGCCTGCGCCACCGTGGGTGACGGCGAGGGTGTTCCGGCGTGATCAGCGTCCCCGGCTGGGTGAGTCGAAGCGGCCGGCGCGGATCTCCCGCAGCGCCTTGCGGCGGGTGTCGCCGCGCAGCGTGTCGACGTAGAGGCGGCCGGCCAGGTGGTCGGTCTCGTGCTGCAGGGCGCGGGCCAGGAAACCGCGGCCGGAGATGGTCAGCGGCTGACCGTGCTGGTCGAAGCCGTTCGCGGTGGCGTGCATCGCCCGCTGGGTCGGGAAGTACAGCCCCGGGATGGACAGGCAGCCCTCGTCGTCGTCCTGCAGTTCCTCGGAGAGCTCCAGCGTCGGGTTGATCATGTGCCCGCGGTGGCCGTCCGCGTCGTAGACGAACACCTGCGCGCTCACCCCGATCTGCGGGGCGGCCACGCCGGCCCGGCCGGGCGCGCCGAGCAGGGTGTCCATCAGGTCGGCGACCAGGGCGCGCAGGTCGTCGTCGAAACTCGTCACCGGCTCGCACGGGGTGCGCAGTACGGGGTCGCCGATGATCCGGATCGGGCGCATATTCATGCCCGGAAGGCTATCCGTCCGTTACGGCCGCCGGTGCGCGCACCCGCCGCTCAGCCGCCGGGCGGCCGGTCCCGGACGAGCATCTCGATGCCGTCGAGAATCCGCGCCAGGCCGAACTCGAAGGCCCGGGCCGGGTCGGCGGCGGCCTGGTACTCCTGTCCGGCGGCGGTGCCGACCCGCGCGGCGAGGGGGAACCGGCGCGGGTCCATCGCCTTCTCCAGGTACGGGGCGTGGGCGTGCCACCACTGCTGTTCGGTCATGCCGGTGCGCTGGGCCGCCTGGGTGGCCTCCACCGCGCCGCGTACCGCGCCGTGGACGTAGCCGCCCACGAGGGTGACCACGGCGTCCATCTCCAGGTCGGTCAGGCCGATGCCGTCGACCGCGCGCAGCTCGTACTCGTACTTGGCGGTGAGGTTCGGGCCCAGCGGGGGGCGAGTGGTGGCGACCTGGAGCAGCCACGGGTGGCGCAGGTACAGCGCCCAGTTCTCCCGGGCGATCTGCGCCAGTCGCCCACGCCAGCCGCCGGGGACGTCCTCGGGTCGGGCGGTCTCGCCGTAGACGGTGTCGAGCATGACGTCGAGCAGTTCGCCCTTGCCCGGCACGTGCGTGTAGAGCGACATCGTGCCCACACCGAGCCGCTCGGCGACCCGGCGCATGGACAGGGCGGCCAGCCCCTCGGCGTCGGCGACCTCGATGGCCGCCCGGACGATCCGGTCCACGCTCAGGTCGCCGCCCTTGCGGCTGGCCTTCTCCCGGGTGCGCCAGAGCAGGGCGAGGCTGCGGGCGGGGTCGCCGGTGCCGCTGTACTCGATGGTCACCACCGGACCCTACCGGCGGCGCCGCCGCTCGCCGGCCGTCACCCCGCTCCGTCCGGTCGTGCCTGGCCTGGCGCTCGAGCGGCCAGGCCGGTGTCGGCGATCCGGTCGCGCAGTGGCCGGCGGCGCAGGGCGGCGAGGACCGCGCACAGCTCGTCGGCCAGGGGCACCGGCAGGTCGGTGTCGAGCTGCCGCATCGCGGTGGTGGTGGCCGCCCACTCGACCTCGATCGCCGGCAGCAGCGCGTACGCCCGGTCGGTGAGGGTGACGATGCGCTGCCGGGCGTCCGCGCCGGCGGTGAGGGCGACCAGGCCGGCGCGGCTCATCTGGGCCACGCTCTGGCTGGCCGCGGAGTGGGTGACCCCGACCCGGGCGGCGAGGTCGCGGATGGCGAGGGGACCGTCGGCCGCCAGTACCCGCACCAGCGGTGAGAAGCGTGGCCGGTAGTCGGCCAGTCCCAGGTCGGCGTAGACGGCGGCGACGTCGCCGTCGAGCAGCTCCAGCACGTGGCGCAGCAGGGTGCCCAGCGCCTCACGGTCGGGGGATCCGGTCACGTCCGCTAATGTAACAGCGCTGTTGTATCTGGTCCGCGGGAGGGGAACCGGGATGTATCCACCGATCGAGCCGTACGCCCACGGCATGCTCCACGTCGGCGATGGCCAGCGCCTGTACTGGGAGACCTGCGGCAAACCCGACGGCCGGCCCGCGCTGGTGCTGCACGGCGGACCCGGCTCCGGCGCCACCGCCGGCTGGCGCCGGATGTTCGACCCGGCCGCGTACCGGATCGTCCTGTTCGACCAGCGCGGCTGCGGCCGCAGCACCCCGCACGCCGCCGACCCGGCAGTGGACCTGTCGGTCAACACCACACCGCACCTGCTCGCCGACATCGAGCGGCTGCGCCGCCACCTCGGGATCGACCGCTGGCTGCTGCACGGCGCCTCCTGGGGCTCCTCGCTCGCCCTGGCGTACGCCCAGCGCCACCCCGACCGGGTCACCGCCCTGGTGCTGTTCAGCGTGGTGGCCAACACCCGCCGCGAGATCGAGTGGGTCACCCGCGACATGGGCCGGATCTTCCCGCAGGAGTGGGCCCGCTTCCGCGACGGGGTGCCCGCGGCCGACCGCGACGGCGACCTGTCGGCCGCGTACGCCCGACTGCTCGCCGACCCGGACCTCGAGGTGCGCGACCGGGCGGCGCGCGACTGGTGCGCCTGGGAGGACGTGCACGTCTCCCTCGCCGGCGGCCACCGGCCCAGCCCCCGCTACGCCGACCCGGTGTTCCGGATGGGGTTCGCCCGGCTGGTCACCCACTACTTCAGCAACGGCGGGTTCATGCGCGACGGCGCGCTGCTGCGCGACGCCGGCAGGCTGGCCGGCATCCCGGGCGTGCTGGTGCAGGGCCGCCTCGACGTCAGCGGACCGCCGGACATCGCCTGGCAGCTCACCCGGGCCTGGCCGGACGCCCGGCTGGAGATCGTGGAGACCGGCGGGCACGGCACCGGCCACGGCATGACCGAGACCGTGGTGGCGGCGCTGGACGAGTTCGCCGCCGGCTGACCCGGCCGGCCCGGTCAGCCGGCGGCGAGCAGCCCGCGCACCGGGGCGGCCTTCGCCGCCGCCTCGGCGACCTCCGCCGCCGGGTCGCTGCCCCAGGTGATGCCGCCGCCGGCCCACACGTGCAGCCGGTCGACGTCCGCCGCGGCGGTGCGGATCGTCAGACCCAGGTCGATCCGGCCGGACCCCACCCAGCCGAACGCGCCCATGCTGGCCCCCCGCCCGACCGGCTCGAGGGCCGCGATCCGGTTTAGTGCGGCGAGCTTCGGCGCCCCGGTCACCGACCCGCCCGGGCAGACCGCCCGCAGCAGGTCCGCCAGGCCCAGGCCGTCGCCGACCGCCGCCGACACCGTCGACTCCGCCTGCCACAGGTCGCACCACCGCCGTACGGCGAACAGCTCGTCGACCCGCACCGACCCGATACGGGCCACCCGGGCCAGGTCGTTGCGCTCCAGGTCGACGATCATCACGTGCTCGGCGCGTTCCTTGGCGGAGGCGAGCAGTTCCCGCCGGCCGGCGGCGGTGGCCGGCCGGGTGCCCTTGATCGGCCGGGTCACCAGCCGGCCGCCGTCGACCTCGACCAGGGTCTCCGGGGAGGCGCAGCCGATCGCCCAGTCCAGGCCGGCCAGCGTGCCGCCGTACCGGGCGCCGGGCAGCGCGCCGAGCCGGGCCAGGGCGGGCAGCGGGTCGCCGGCGTACGGCGCGGCGGCGTGGCCGACGAGGTTGACCTGGTAGACATCGCCCAGACCGATGGCCGCGCGGACCGCCTCGACGGCGTCGGCGTGCTGCCCGGGGGTCCAGCTCTCCCGCCACGCGCCGAGCCACCACCGCGGCGCCGCCGGGTCGGGCCGCCGGGCGGCCGTCGCCGGTCCCGGGACCGCATCGGGCGCGGCGGCCCGGCGGAGGTCGGCCGGCCGGTGCCGACCGGTCCCGGGAGCCGGCCGACCACCGTGCCGGTCGGCGTGGTCGTAGACGACGACCACCAGGTCGGGCAGCGCCGGCACGGGGGTGGCCGCGCCGGGCGCGCCGCCGGCCAGCAGCGCACCGGCGGCGGCGGAGAGGTACAGCGCGGCGCCGCAGGCCCCGTCCGCGTGGTGGCGGGCCGGGCGGCCCAGGTCGGCGACGGCGACGCCGTGGCCGGTGAGGAACTCCTGCGCGAGCGCGGCCGGGTCGCCGCCGTCGCCGCAGCGCCACTCCAGCCGGGCCCGCTCGACGAGCCGGCCGCGACAGTCGTCCGGCGCTCCGGGTACGTTGATCAACGTCTGTGGGAGCGTTTCCACGCCGGTTGGCCCATTCTTCCTCATCCGTTCAGTGGATTTCGGGCGAACATGACGGATGGCTGCTCGATACCGCGCACTTCCGCTTGGTACTGTGCGTCACTGGTCATGTGAACCATGACACAGTGCCCCCACAGTCCGGAGACCCCGATGTGCCAGCACCAACCCACCTGCCCCTCCGCCGAGGCGACCGATCGGGAAGCCGCCCGGGTCATCGCCTGCTTCCGTGAGCAGGGCTGGAGCCTGCTCTGCAACGGTGTCATCATCTTCGAGGACACCGGTGAACTGCTCCCCGACGGCAGCACCATCGCCCCGCACCGCGGTCCCGCCCGGCACGCCCTCGTCGCCTAACTGATTACTTTCCGTAACGGAACGCCTCCGCAGACCTACGCTAGTCCCCCACCGGGGGACGGCCCTCCCCAGGTCGGCGCACCGGCCGGGGCGGCACGACGACCGCCCCGGCGCAGCCACCTCAGCTCTCGAACGCCTCCGGCGACGGGCACGAGCAGACCAGGTTCCGGTCGCCGTACGCGCCGTCGACCCGCCGCACCGGCGGCCAGTACTTCGCCATCCGGTCGACCGCCCCGGGGTAGGCGCCCACCGACCGCGGGTACGGGTGCGGCCACTCGTCACCGGAGACCATCGCCGCGGTGTGCGGCGCGTTCGCCAGGGGGTTGTCCCCGGCCGGCCACTCCCCCGAGCCCACCTTGTCGATCTCCGCCCGGATGGCGATCATCGCGTCGCAGAACCGGTCCAGCTCGGCCAGGTCCTCACTCTCGGTCGGCTCCACCATCAGCGTCCCCGCCACCGGGAACGACATCGTCGGGGCGTGGAAGCCGTAGTCGATGAGGCGCTTGGCCACGTCGTCGACGCTCACCCCGGTCGACTTGGCCAGCGGCCGCAGGTCCAGGATGCACTCGTGCGCCACCAGGCCCTTGTTGCCGGCGTACAGCACCGGGAAGTGATTGCGCAGCCGCGCCGCCACATAGTTCGCCGCCAGGACGGCCACCCCGGTCGCCCGGGTCAGCCCCTCGGCGCCCATCATCCGCAGGTACGCCCACGGGATCGGCAGGATCCCCGCCGAGCCGTACCGCGCCGCGGAGATCGCCGGCCGGCCGTCGACGTGCGCGCCGGACGGGTCACCGGGCAGGAACGGCGCGAGGTGCGCGCGGACCGCCACCGGGCCGACGCCCGGGCCGCCGCCGCCGTGCGGGATGCAGAACGTCTTGTGCAGGTTCAGGTGCGACACGTCCGCCCCGAACTTGCCCGGCTTGGCGAACCCGACCAGCGCGTTGAGGTTCGCCCCGTCGACGTACACCTGACCGCCGGCGTCGTGGACCTTCGCGCACAACTGCGCGATGCCCGTCTCGTACACCCCGTGCGTGGACGGGTACGTCACCATGATCGCCGCCAGGGCGTCCCGGTGCTTGTCGATCTTCGCGTCGAGATCGACCAGGTCGACGTTGCCGTCGGCGTCGCAGGCCACCACGACCACCCGCATGCCGGCCATCACCGCGCTGGCCGCGTTCGTGCCGTGCGCCGACGACGGGATCAGGCACACGTCGCGGTGCCCCGCGCCCCGGTCCCGGTGGTACGCCCGGATGGCCAGCAACCCGGCCAGCTCACCCTGCGACCCGGCGTTGGGCTGCACGCTGACCGCGTCGTAACCGGTCACCTCCGCCAGCCACGCCTCGAGCTGCGTGATCATCTCCCGGTACCCGGCGGTCTGCGCGTCCGGGGCGAACGGGTGGATGTGCGCGAACTCCGGCCAGGTGATCGCCTCCATCTCGGTGGTGGCGTTGAGCTTCATCGTGCACGACCCGAGCGGGATCATGCCCCGGTCCAGGGCGTAGTCGAAGTCCGACAGCCGCCGCAGGTAGCGCAGCATCGCCGTCTCCGAGTGGTGGCTGCGGAACACCGGGTGGGTGAGGAAGTCACTGGTGCGACGAAGCTCGTCCGGCAGCGCGTCACCGCCGGCGCCGTCGAAGGCGGGCACCCCGAACGCGTCCCACACCTTCTGCACGTGGGCGCCGGTGGTGGTCTCGTCGCAGGAGATGCCGACGTGGTCGGCGTCGACCAGCCGCAGGTTCACCCCGCGCCCGGCGGCGTCGGCGACGACCGCCTCCGCGCGCCCGGGGACCCGGGCCAGCACGGTGTCGAAGAACGTGTCGTGCACGACGTCCACGCCGTCGACCGTGCGCAGGCCGGCGGCGAGCCGCGCCGCCATGTCGTGGGTACGCCGGGCGATGGCCCGCAGCCCGTCCGGGCCGTGGTAGACCGCGTACATGCCGGCCATCACCGCGAGGAGCACCTGCGCGGTGCAGATGTTGCTGGTCGCCTTCTCCCGCCGGATGTGCTGCTCCCGGGTCTGCAGGGCCAGCCGGTACGCCGGGTTGCCGTCCGCGTCCCGGGACACCCCGACCAGCCGGCCGGGCAGCATCCGCTCCAGGCCCGCCCGTACCGCCAGGTAGCCGGCGTGCGGCCCACCGAAGCCCATCGGTACGCCGAACCGCTGGGTGGTGCCGGCGGCGATGTCGACGCCGATCTCCCCCGGCGGCCGCAGCATCGTCAACGCCAGCAGGTCCGCCGCCACGGTGACCAGCGCCCCGCCGGCGTGCGCCGCGGCGACCAGCGGCGCGTGGTCACGGACCACCCCGGACGCCCCCGGGTACTGCAGGTGCAGGCCGAAGAACTCGCCCGGCAGCTCCTCGGCGCCCAGGTCGAGCACCCGCACGTCGATGCCGAGCGGCTCGGCCCGGCTGGTGATCACCGCGATGGTCTGCGGAAGGGTGTCGCCGTCGACGACGTACACCGGGCTCTTGCTCTTGGACGCGCGGCGGGCGAGGGTCATCGCCTCGGCCGCGGCGGTGCCCTCGTCGAGCATGGAGGCGTTCGCGGTGGCCAGCCCGGTCAGGTCCGTGACCATGGTCTGGAAGTTCAGCAGCGCCTCCAGCCGGCCCTGGCTGATCTCCGGCTGGTACGGCGTGTACGCGGTGTACCAGGCGGGGCTCTCCAGCACGTTGCGGCGGATCACCGCCGGGGTGTGGGTGCCGTGGTAGCCCAGCCCGATCATCGACGCGGCGACGGTGTTGCGGGCGGCCAGGGCGCGCAGCTCGGCGATCACCTCCCGCTCGCTGGCCGGGGCGGGCAGGTCGAGGGTGCCGTGCCAGCGGATCACCTCGGGGATCGCCGCGTCCATCAGCTCGTCGACCGAGCCGTAGCCGACGGTCTCCAGCATGCGGCGTTCGTCGTCCGGGTCGGGGCCGATGTGACGGTCGGCGAACTGCTCAGCGGTCATGTTCGCGGCGCTCCTTGCGGGGGGCGAGGTCGACAGGTCGGCCTCCCCCTGAGTCACGCGCGAAGCGCTCCACAGCGCCTGCCCACGAGGTCCTTTTGCCTGAGAGGTTCCGGGGAGGAATCTGCCCCTTCGGCGCCGCCCGGGTGCTGCTGGGCGGTCTCTCCCGCGTGGGTGGTACCGGCATGGTCAACGCTACCAGCGCCGGTGTCACCGGCAGATGTCGTACCCCTTGCCCGCTACACCGCGGCCGGCTCGGCCAGGGCGGGGCCGGCCGGCGGGGCGGGCGCCTCGCGGGTCGGGTCGGGGCCGGCGACCCGGTCGGCCAGGGCCGGCAGCAGCTCGCCCAGCGGCCCGTCCAGGGTGAGGGCGGCGTGCCCGTCCCCGCGGGTCGGCCCCTGGTTGACGATGGCCACCGGGATGCCGAGCTTCGCCGCCCGGATCACGAACCGCCGGCCCGACATCACCGTCAACGATGAGCCGAGCACCAGCAGCGACCGGGCCCGCGCCACCCGGGAGAAACAGTCGGCGACCCGGGCGGCGGGCACCGTCTCGCCGAAGAACACTACGTCCGGTTTGAGCATGCCGGTGCCGCAGATGCCGCAGTCGACGGTGTGGAACCGGGCCACCGCCTCGTCGGGCAGCTCCACGTCGCCGTCCGGGTTGACGGCGGTGACGCGCGCGTCGAAGCCCGGGTTTGCCTCCCGCAGCCGCCGGTCCAGTTCCTCCCGCGAGGTCAGGTTGCCGCAGTCGAGGCAGGTGACCTCGTCGAGCCGGCCGTGCAGCTCCACCACCGCGCTGCTGCCGGCGGCGGTGTGCAGCCCGTCGACGTTCTGCGTGATCACCCCGGTGACCAGGCCGGCGCGCTGCAGCCGCGCCACCGCCCGGTGGCCGGCGTTCGGCGCCGCCCGGCCGATCGTGCGCCAGCCCAGGTGGCTGCGCGCCCAGTAACGCCGCCGCGCGTCCGGGTCGTGGGTGAACGCCTGGTAGGTCATCGGGGTGTGCCGCCGGGCCACGCCGCTGGGCCCCCGGTAGTCGGGGATCCCCGACTCGGTGGACAACCCGGCGCCGCTGAGCACCACCACGTCACCGGCGCCCACCAGCCGGGCCAACGCGTCGAACGTCTCCGTCACCCGTCCATGCTGCCTCACGCGGCTGGCAACGACGACCGGCCGCCCACCGACCGACCTCACCTCGGCGCGGTCGGTGGGTGGCCGCACGATCGCGCCACGGTGACAGCGCCGTCGGCCTGATCCGCAACCCCGACCAGGCGCCGGCGCTGCGCGCCGTCGGCCGCGGCGCGATCAGCCGCGCCGACGTCGCCCCTGGCCGACAGCGCCGCAGATCTGCTCGCCATCTCGCCACGTATATGCGGGATGACCACTGCTCAGGCGAAATCAGTTGGCGGGCTTGCCGAACCAGCGGGAGAGTTGGTCGTCCAGGTCCTGCTGATCGTCGCCGATCCAGGCGACGTGGCCGTCGGGGCGTAGCAGGACGCACGGAACATCCAGTACCGCGGTGGGATCACCGAGGTAATCGACCCGGTCCGACCAGCCGCCGACGGTCAGGCGTTCGGTACGGTCCAGCAGCAGGCCGCGGCCGCGATGCAGCAGACCGTAGAGGTGGCCCTGTTTCACGTCGACGTCGCGCAGGCGGCGGCCGAGCAGGTCGGGGCCTTCGCCGAAGTCGTAGCGGATGCCGATCGCGGTGATCTTCTCGATCAGATAACGGTTCACCTCGTCGAAGTCCATCAGTTCGGTGAGCAGCCTGCGCAAGGCCTGCGGGCCCGGTTCGGTGGACAGCAGTTCCATCTGGGCGCGGGTGTTGTCCAGCACGTCCTCGGCGACCGGATGACGTTCGGCCTGGTAGGTGTCCAGCAGTGTTTCCGGCGCCCAGCCGCGGATCTGTGCGGCCAGTTTCCAGCCGAGGTTGAATGCGTCCTGAACGCCCAGGTTGAGGCCCTGTCCGCCGATAGGTGGATGGATGTGTGCCGCATCGCCGGCCAGCAGGACCCGCCCGACCCGATACAGTTCGGCCAGCCGGGTGGCATCCCCGAAGCGGGACAACCAGCGTGGGGAGTGCACGCCGAAATCGGTTCCGGCGATGGTGCGCAACTGTTGTGTGAAATCCTCGAGGGTGGGCGGTTCCGCGCGATCGCTGACTCCCGCGGCGGGGACTACGACGCTATAGACCCCTTCGCCGAAGGGCCTGAGCCAGAATCGCTTATTGATCTCGAGGATTTCGGTCACCTTGGCGGTGATCTCCTCCTGCGGCACACCCACTTCCATCTCGCCCATCAGCGTCTCGGTCCGCGAGGGCTCGCCGGGGAAGCCGACGCCGAGCAGTTTGCGCACCGTACTGCGCCCGCCGTCACAGCCGACGAGATAGCGCGAACGCAGCTGTTCCCCGTCGGCCAGCTCGACGGTCACACCGTCGTCGTCCTGCTCGAAATCGGCCACCGCGCAACCGCGCCGGACCTGCGCACCCAGTTCGATCGTATGTTCTTCGAGCAGGTGAACGATGACCGGCTGCGGGATGCCCAGCAGATAGGTGTGCGCGGAATCCAGGCCCTCGGGCGCGGGCTTGTTGATGGCGGCGAAGAAACCGCCGGCCGGACGCTGTCTTCCGTGTTCGAGAATGCGCTCCAGCAGCCCGCGCATTGCCATCAGCTCGATACTGCGAATATGCAGACCGACTACGCGGACGAACGACACGGGCTCGGTTTCCTTCTCGAGGACGAGTACCCGCACATCGTGCAGCCGCAGTTCGGCGGCCAGCATCGCGCCAGTCGGCCCGCACCCGGCAATGATCACGTCGAACATGAGGGGCGCGCGATCGGCGCCGGAGGCCGGCGATGGGAGTCCGGGGACGTCGCCCACGGTGGAGTCGCGCTCGACCGTGTCGGTCGACGACGGCTCGGCGGTGAACTGTAGAGAGTGCATAGGTGTTGCCTTTCGGGAGTGCCTTGTTGGCGAGGCGCTCCCGGCGACACCTACGTCAATCGCCCGACCGTGACGGGAAGGGGGAGCACCCACATCGATACAGCGTTCATGGGTCTCACCTCCTCGGGTGGTGTCACGGTCAGCTGCAAGCTACAAGCCCGAGCATCATCCCGTCCAGTCCTTTCCCAGCCACGTGATCACGACTCCAAACGGCCCGTACGGTTGCGACTGCGGTACGCACCGTGTGGCGCCCTTGTCGTCGCTGGGCGTGTCGGTACGGCGACGTTCATGGATGAACCGCGGTTCGGGTACGGCAGAGGACAGCGGCCGCGGTTCAGGCCGGCGTTGCCTGCGACGAGGCCGCCGAGCGCAGGGAGCAGAACTACCGAACCCACTGATCAACCACCCCTGGCAGGCTTGGTGTTGGTTTTGCGTCGCGTCGTTCTACAGCTCGACGTTGATGTTGCCGTCGCGGACCTCGTTCAGGGCCGTCATGTAGCCGACCTCGATCGCCTGCACGAACATGCGCAGCACATCGGTCGGCGCGTCGAGGTAGCCGAACCCCGACCACAGGTTCGCCGCAGCCTGCGCGGCTTCTCGCTCGTCGCCCGGGTCGGTGGCCACGGTGTCGTGCAGCCGGGCGATCATCTCGACCATTCATCGACGGTCTTGCGCGTGATGTCAGCCATGCCAGGAGTGGAGTGCCGCGGTCAACCACCCCCGCGGGTGCCCGGTGGACGATTGCTACCGGGACCCCCTGACGCGCCGGTGGCTCACCCCGGTCCGCTGCGGGCGTCCACGACATCGACGCTGACCGGGACATGACCGGGGACGTCGAGGTCGGCCCCCTTGCCGTGCTCCGGGCGGTGTGGATCCCGGACGACGGCCCCAGCGGCGGGTTGTTCCGCGACGGCCAACCGCCGGCGTGGTGAAGGGGTCGGCCCGCCGGTTGCGGACGGCGGGCCGACCCGTCAGCGGTGGTGACGGGGCAGGGCGACCTGCGGCTGCGCGCCGCCCACCGGCGTCGCGCCGCCCGACTCCCGCACGATCCGGTCCATCGTCCGCGCCAGCTGCTCGCTGCCGTCGTCGAGGTGCCGGGCCGCCGCCTGCATGTGCGAGATCATCATCTCGCCGTAGATCCGCAACGCCTCCCGGGCCGCCACCGAGTCGTCGAAGTTCGTGCCGGCGCTGCTGCGGTACTCCGTCACCGCCCGCTCGGCCTCCTGCTTCGCCTCCTCGGCCGCCGCCTGCATGTAGCTCTCGTACTGCATCCGCGCGTACTCGGCGACCCGCCGGGCGTAGTCGTGGGCCTGAGCGATGATCTGCTCGGCCTCCCGCTGCGCCGCCGACAGCAGGTTGACCTCCTTCGCCGCGGGCAACTTCGCCGCCGCGTCGGTGCTCGGAATCACCCCGTGCCGATGCAGCTCCACATGGTCGTTGAGCCGCTCGTTCTCCGCCCGCAGGTTGTCGATCTGCGCCGACAGCAGATCCAACTCGTCGGCCACCTGCATCCGGAACCGATCCACATCGGTGTGGTCGTACCCGCGCCGCGTGAACGACGCGCTACCGAACTCCCAGCGACGCACCCGGTCGGCGGTCATCCGCACCTGTACACCGCCGGAGACCTGCACTCCGTCGTACCTGCTGATCGGGGTCGTGCTCACCGGACACCTCCGGAACTGTCAGGAGTGGATGGGTCGTCCACCGCCGTCCGCCACGCTGGGCCGTACCAATGCTGGCCGAAACCCTCGTGGTGCAACTGACCGGCGTGGTACCCGGCCTGGGTCAACGCCGTTACCGAATGGGAGACCATCTCGTCGGAACCGCAGATGTAGACGTGCCGGGACCGCCAGTCCGCGTCCGCCAACGCCCGGTCCACCGGCTGCACGAACTCACCCGGCCGGCGCAGATCCGCCCCCACCACATAGGTGACGGTCAACCACGGATACGACGCCGCCAACTTGTCCATCGCGTCGTTGTCGTAGAACTCGATCTGCGAGCGGGCACCCACGTACAGGTCCACCTTGCGGCGGGAACCCTCCGCGGCGACCTGCTCCACCAACGACCTCACCGGCGCCCAGCCGGTGCCGCTGGCCAGCAGCAGCAGGTCGCTCGGACCCGCCGACCACAGCAGCATCCGATCTCCCACCGGCGCCGCCAGGTGGACCTGGTCGCCCAGCGCGGACCCGTACACCAGCCTCGACGACACAGCGCCGCCCGGCGCCGCCCGCACGTGCAGCTCGATGGTGCCGTCGGCGCGCGGCGCGTTGGCCGGCGAGTAGTACCGCCATGACCGCACCGCCGGATGGGACACCCCGATGGACTGGCCCGGCGTGAACGGCAGCAGATACTGCGGGCGCAACGTCAGAACCGCCACGTCGAACGTCCGCCGCTCGTGCCCGACGATCTCGGCCACCCACCACGGCGGGCTCACCGCCTCGGCAGCCTGCGCGGCGTCGATCATCACCTGCGAGACCAGCCCGTAGGCGCCCGCCCAGTCCTGGGCCAGCTCCTCGGTCCACTGGTCGCCCAGGAAATGCTGCAGCGTCGCCAGCAGCGCCTCACCGACCGCCGGGTAGTGCTCGGCCCGCACCGCGAACTTGCGGTGGTCGGCGCCGAGGTCCTGGAGGAACCCGACCAGGCGGTCCACCTGGTCCACGTTGGACACCACATGTCCCAACGCGGTGACCAGCCGGTCCCGTTGCCCGGCCATGTTCGTGGGGAACATCTGCCGGGTCTCCGGATGCGCGAGGAACAGCATCGAATAGAAGTAGAGCGGCACCTGGTCGCCGTGCGCTCCGACCAGGGACCAGCTCTGCTTGAGCCGTGCCGCGTCCACGCTCAGGCGCCCGGCCGGTTTCCGGAGGCCACCACCTGGTCCTGCACCTGCTTCAGCACGAGCTGCACGTCGGCGAGGATGTCCGACGGCACCCCCAGCTCGGTCAGCGTCGCGGTCAGGTGCTCACCGACCTTCACGTAGTGCTCCACCGGGATGTTCAGCGGCTGGTGGGCCTCGGCCAGCCCGCGACCGGAGTACTCGTTCGGCCCCCCGAGCACCACGGTCAGCATCAGCGCCAGGTGCCGCCGCTGCTCCGCCATGTTCACCTCGGTGAAGTAGCCGGCAAGCTCCGGGTCGACGAGCACCCTGTCGTAGAACAGCTCCACCGCGGCCTTGACCGAACTGGCGCCGCCGATGCGCTCGTAGGGGGATACGGGAGTGGTCTCTTCCGTGACCGTCATGTCGTTCCTTCCGGTTGGGGTCACGCGGGCTTCGCCGCGGAGGGGTATCGGCAGCCGGCGCGTCACCGAATGTGCTGTGACGTCGACGCGACAGCGACCGTGTCGGACCATAGCGTGCCGGGCGGATCGGGTCACGGCCGCCCTATCGGATTCCGGACAACAATCGACTACAGACAGTCAAATCGTCCCGAAAGGCCGTCAACCAACAGCGACAAGACCATCACCTTCGGTGAAGTCGGCGCGCGATCCACTCGCAGAACCATCCAATTCGGACAGGGTTGGCCTGAGCCACCCCGAAACCGCTCCCTGACCGTCTGACCAGCGGCGACGTCACCGACCCGGCGACCCGCCCCCCAGGCCCGCCCGCCGACCGGGCCCGACACCACCGGCCCGCCCACCACCGAACACAGTCCGTCACCAAAAACGAATCGCGCCGGGCCATTGCCACGACGCGATCCGACAAGCACAACAGGGCGTGTCAACCAACCCGACGCCGCGCCCGACGCGCCGCCAACTCGTCCCCCACCGACTCCGACGCCTCCGACACCTCCGGCGCGGACGCCACCCGTTCCTGACCACCACCCGCCGCCGGCTCCGCCGGCAGGAGAGACAGCGAACCCAGGATCTCCTTGAACGCCCCGCCGATCGCGATACCGAACACGCCCTGCCCGCCCTGCAACAGGTCGACCACCTCTTCCGGCGACCGGCACTCGTACACCGTCGTCCCGTCCGAGATCAGCGTGATCCCCGCCAGATCCTCCACCCCACGCGACCGCAACGCCTCGATCGCCTTCCGGATGTTCTGCAGGGAAACCCCGGCGTCCAACAGCCGCTTCACGACCTTCAACACCACCAGGTCGCGGAAGGAGTACAACCGGGACGTCCCCGAACCCGACGCGTCCCGCACGCTCGGCACCACCAGCGCCGTCCGGGCCCAGTAGTCCAACTGCCGGTAGCTGATACCCACCGCCTGGCACGCGGTCACACCCCGGTAGCCCACCGCCCCGTCACCGCCCGTTTCGGGCGACACCGGGCCCGACTGCTGCGGCGTACCCGGATCAAGATCTCGCGGCTCGTGCATCCGGACAACCTCCCCGCCCGTGCGGTGACACGCCCTTTTCAAGACGTGCACCCCTCGACGCCGCAACCCTATAGCGGCCTTCAGGAGTTACCACGGAGGAACCGAAGCGACACGCCGCCGCAGCCACCAGGAAGATCACTAACGACACCATGCCGTCACCCACCGTGACGTCAGATCGCGGGCCACCACCCGGCCAGGACCGGAATCAGCCCGCGAAATCCTCCGGCCGCACCTGCTCCAGGAACTCGCGGAACTTCTCCACCTCGTCCTCCTGCTCATCCGGGATCACGATCCCCGCCTCGCTGAGGACCTGCTCGGCACAACGAATCGGAGCCCCGACCCGCAACGCCAACGCAATGGAATCGCTCGGCCGCGCGGACACCCGCACACCGTCCCCGATCAGCAGATCGGCGTAGAAGACGTTCTCCTTCAACTCGATGATCTCCACCGCCCGCAACGGCGCCTTCAACGCCGCCAGCACATCCCGCAGCAGATCATGCGTCAACGGCCGGGCCGGCTTGACCCCCTGCTGCTCGTAGGCGATCGCCGTAGCCTCGACCGCGCCGATCCAGATCGGCAGGTAGCGGTCCCCCTCGACCTCCCGCAGCAGGACGATCGGCTGGTTGCTGGGCAGCTCCACCCGAACTCCGACCACGCTCAGCTCGCGCACCGCCGCCTCCGTGTCGTTGTCACCTACGCCCGCACCGCGCCCTTCCCTGCACGGTACACGGACCGCGACACGAGAGTCCCATGCGCTACGTGCACCACGCTTCTCGCCAGAACGGCGTTACCCCGGCAAGCCTACGACACGCTTCCCGGGGCAGATCTTTCCCTCGTCCACCACCAAGTGGACCGGGCCGGACGCCGCCACGACGCCCGACCCGCCTCACCGACCCAACGTCGACCGCAACCCCACCCGCACCAGGGCCGCGTGCAACTGCTGAGACAACATCACCAACTCACGCGCCGTCTCCGCCGCCCGGGACCGCGCCGCCGGATCACTCTGCCGGGCCAACGGCGCCACCAACTGCGCGAACAGACCGACCTCCCGATCCGCCGCCGTCCGGTACCCCCGCAGATGCCGCGGCTCCAGCCCGTACGCCGCCAGCCCCGCCACCGCCCGCGCGATGATCTGAGCGTCCGCGTCGAACCAACCCGCCGGATCGGACACCAGCACACCGAGCCGCTCCAACTCACCCAACGTCGACTCGTCGATCCCACTCCGGGAGATCAGCTCCGCCCGCCCCAGCCGCACCTGCGACGACTCGACGGGCTCCTGCTCCCGACCCGGCACCTCACCACCGGGACCGACCGCCACCAACGTCGGCCGCTGCCGACCCGAACCACCACCCGACGCGTCCCACTCCGCCAGCTGGTCACGGATCACCCGCAACGGCAGATACTGGTCCCGCTGCGCGGTCAACACGAACCGCAACCGCGCCACGTCGTCCCAGCTGTACTTCCGATACCCCGCCGGCGTCCGCTGCGGCTCCACCAGACCCTCGGTCTCCAGGAACCGCAACTTCGAGATCGTGACGTCCGGGAACTCCGCCCGCAGCTGCCCCAGCACCTCACCGATACTCATCGGCGGATGGGACCCGGCCGCCCCGGGCGGCGTCGAAGCCGCAGGCTCGTTCACCCCCGGCCGGCCTCCTCCTCCGGGCGCGGACCGGCGATGAACACCACCCGGAACTTGCCGATCTGCACCTCGTCACCATTACTCAACGTCGCCGCCTCGACCCGCTCCCGGTTCACGTAAGTGCCGTTCAGGCTGCCGACGTCCCGCACAGTGAACGTGCCACCGTCACGGTGGAATTCGGCGTGCCGCCGCGACACCGTCACGTCGTCGAGGAAGATGTCACTGTCAGGGTGCCGACCACTCGTCGTCACATCGTGATCCAGCAGGAACCGGGCGCCCGCGTTCGGGCCCCGGCGAACCACCAGCAACGCCATTCCCGGAGGCAGCTGAGGGGCCATCCGGCTCGGCACCACATCGGTGTCCGGACCCTCCAGCACTTCGTCGAGCGCACCGAGATTCAACGTCGAAGTGACGTCGAGTGGGGGGAACTCGTCGTCTGGGCGCGTCATGCGGACCACCTCACGGATCTGTTCGGTCGGCGTCGGGGTGAATGGTGGGTCTGGCCGCCGGGCAAACACACCCGGCGGCTGGCTCCCCGTGCCCGGGAAGGCGCATTCCACAACGCTCAACTATTGGGTTTCTCGGTCGACTGGGCGAGCCTAGCCAGCGCCGAAATGCAGGGCAACCGGACGCGCGGAGACAACCCCCGCGGCCCGGACGACACTCAACTCTCAGTGAGCTCGCGGTACGCGCCAGCGGTCAGCAGACCCTCGACCGCCGCCGGATCATCCGGGGTGATCTCCAACAACCACCCCGCACCGTACGGATCCGTGTTGATC
This sequence comes from Micromonospora sp. RTP1Z1, assembly GCF_033804685.1. Lineage (NCBI taxonomy): Bacteria > Bacillati > Actinomycetota > Actinomycetes > Micromonosporales > Micromonosporaceae > Micromonospora > Micromonospora sp. RTP1Z1. The sequence goes on along the minus strand of NZ_JAPFQV010000027.1, from coordinate 11,295 downwards.
GCCTCCGGGGCGTCGCCCAGCGCCTCGTTGCGCGCCGCCACCGTCCCACTGATCGGGGCGTAGATCTCCGACACGCTCTTCGTCGACTCGATCTCACCCAGCGGCTCACCAGCCGCCACCACCGCACCCTCGTCCGGCAACTGGACGAACACAATGTCACCCAGGGCGTCCTGCGCGAAGTGCGTGATGCCGACCCGGACGGCGCCGCCGTCGCCACCGACCACCCACTCGTGCTCGGCGGTGTACCGCAGATCCTCAGGAATCACCAGCTGCGTCCTTCATCCATCGGTGCACCGGGGGGTTCCGGCGCGAGCCGCGCCCGGTTCAGGAAACCGGACGGGCGTGTTCCAGCTTGATCGGCGCGTGCAGCTGCGAAACCTCGACAGTCGCACGCTCCTCGACGTTCACGGTACCGGCGGCATCGTTGACCGATGCGACCACCCCGCCGGGAATGTTCAACGCCGTACGCATCGTCGCCGGATCACCGATCACCAGGATCGTGTACGGGCCGCTCAACCGCCGCCCGTCCACCACCAGGCCACCGCCGTCCGCGTCCACGAAATAGGTCGACGCGATGATCCGCACCGCGGTCCCGTCAGAACCGGAGATCTGCATCGCCTCCGCGCCCGCGCCCCGCAACTCCTCCACGGCGTCGAGGATCCGCGTCGACGAGATAGCCTTCCCGCTCCCCACGAACTGCACCGACAGCCCCGGCCCGACCGCCGGCAACGTGCCCGCCAGGATGCCCAGCTCGTCGGCCCGCCGCGTCGCCTCCTCCAGCGCCGCCTGCCGACCCTGCTCACCCGAGCGCAGCTGCCGCTGGCTCTCCTCCAACGCCTCGATGTCCTGCCGCAGCCGCCGCTCCCGGGAATCCAGGTCCGACGAGATCCGGACCAGGTCCTCCTCCCGCGTCGCCGCGAGCGTCGGGTCCGTCGAGGTCGTCTTCAACTGCACCACCAGGGTGAAGCCCAGCAACGCCAGCAACACAACGATCATGGCTCCCGCCGACGTCAGCCGCCGCTTCCCCGACCCGTCCGCCACCGGACGAGCCGCCGGCGCGGACCCCTCCGGCTCGGCCTCGGGGCTCGCCGGCACGTCGGCCTCCCGCTCCGCCGGCTCGTCCGGCGCAAGCGGACTCAACTCGTCGGGATCCGGCGCGTCCGGCCGCGGATCCGGCTCACCCGCCGGCCCCTTCGGCCGCTTCGGCTCCGCCGCCGGCCAACCGGTCCCGGTCTCCCTGTGCTCGTCGCTCATCGCCACAAACCTACGCCCGGAACAGGTGGCGACGGATCGCCGCCACGTTCCCGAAGATGCGCACCCCGAGCACGACCACCACACCGGTGGAGAGTTGACCGCCCACCCCCAGCTGGTCACCCAGGTACACGATCAGACCCGCCACCAGCACGTTCGAGATGAACGACACCACGAACTGCTTGTCGTCGAAGATCCGGTCGAGCTTCGCTCGGACCCCGCCGAACACCGCGTCGAGCGCGGCCACCACGGCGATCGGCAGGTACGGCTGCAACGCAGCGGGCACGGTGGGGTCGAGGTACACCCCGAGGATCACACCGGCGAGCAACGCCAGCACCGCGATCATCGGCCACCTCCGGGGGGGCTGGGAGAGGTCCCCGAGCCGGACGGCCCGGGACTGGTCGAACCCGCGCCGCCCGAACCCGACGGCGACGGGCTCGGACTGACCGAGGGCTCGGCGTAGCGTAGCCGTGGCTGCGGAGCGGCCGGCAGGGTGAGGCCCTCGGCCTCCTTCACCCCGAACGACAGGCCGGTGGTCCGCGCGACCTCCCGCATCAGGCTCGCCGCGCGGCTGTCGTCGAACCGGCCCTTCATCGAACCCGGACCGATCGCCGCCACCTCGTACGGGCCCGTCACCGGCCGGTAGTCGACGAGGATCGCCTCCCCCGCCGAGCGAATGGTCGACGTCGCGGTCAACCGCTGCCCGTTGACCGCGACCGCCTCCGCGCCCGCCGCCCACAACGCGTTGGCCACCTTCTGCAGGTCGGAGTACAACACCCGGGACGGCCCCCCGTCGGCGCCGGTCACGGCGTCCTTGTCCCCGGCGCCGTCGGCCAACCGCACCACCACACCGTCACCCCGCACCCGACGCAGGCCGGTGCCCGCCTCCAGGTTGCGCAACCGGGACGCCTGGGAGCCGCTCAGCGCCGCGTCCCGCTGCCGGCTCACCTCCTCGCGCAACTGGTCCGCGCGCGCGGTCAACCGGTCGGTCTCGCTCTCCCGCTGCTTGATCTCGGCGATCAGGCCGACGCGGGCCTTCGCCCGACTCGGCTCCTCCGCAATCGTCTCCCGGTAGGCGACGGAGAAGAGGAACCCGATCACCACCACGACCACCATGGTGACCGGGCGGGCCGCCCAGCGCCGCAGACCGGATGGCGGGACCTCCCGACGGCGGGCCGCCGCGTCGGCGTACCCGGGGTCGAGGGGGTTGCGGAACAGGTCGGTGAGGAAGTCCGGCGCGTACACCCGGGCCGAGGGGTCCCGGCCGTCGCGGGGGGTCGAACTCATGCCGGCGCACCCCCGGACGGGGCGCGCATCGCGCGGACCAGGCGGCTGGCCTGCACCACGTACATCGCGCCGGCCACCCAGTAGAGCACCAGCCCCCACCAGGCCAGACCCCAGCCGATCGCGCCGGCCACGGTCGCCGCGCCCGGCGCCGCCGCGGCGAGCAGCAGGATCGGGAAGGCGGCCAGCAGCAGGAAGGTGGCGGTCTTGCCCACGTAGTGCACCGGCGGCGGGCCGTAGCCGTACCGGCGCAGCACCGCAAGCGACCCGAGCAGCAGCAGCTCACGGGCCAGCAGCGCCCCGGTGAACTGCCACGGCACCACCTCCCGCGCGGTGAACGCCAGCAGCGTGGCCAGGATGTAGAGCCGGTCGGCGAGCGGGTCGAGCAGCTCTCCCAGCCGGCTGACCTGGTGCAGTCGACGGGCGATCCAGCCGTCCACCCAGTCGCTGGTGCCGCCGATGGCGAGCACCACGATCGCCGCCACGTCCGCGCGGACGACCAGGAAGAGGTAGAGGAAGAGCGGTACGCCGACCAGGCGGACGAAACTGATCACGTTCGGCAGGGTGAGGACGCGGTCCCCCACGACCGCCGTACCGTCGGAAGTCGAACGCTCCGCGCGAGCCGGGCGACGCGACACCGAACCCCTCCCTTCGCAGCACCGTCCGGCGGCCGACCGTGGTCGGCCGCTGCGGAGGAACGTGCGCGTTGCCGGCCGGTCAGGGCCGGCGCCCTCTGCGATCCCGGGCTGGGACCTCCCCCGATGCGGCCCACGATCGAGTGGATCGTGGGCCGGTGAGTTGCGCTGCCACTATATCGGGCCCTCTCGTGTGGCTCGGACGGCTGCTTGCGTCGTCGCTCAGCTTTCTGTTTCTGTGCGGCCCGGCACTACCCGTAAGGCATCCTAGGACACTAGCTGAGTGATGGGACCAGCTCGACCCCCGGCTGGGCCGGTCGGGAGCCGTCAGGCGGTGCGGGCGGCGGAATCGGTGCCGGTCTGCGGCGCCGACATCGCCGCGGCCTGGCTGAACGCGAGCAGGGCCAGCAGGAGCTCGTGCTGCACCCGGTTGGGCATCCGGTCGAGGACCGCCTGCACCGCCTGGTGCCGCCGGTCGTTGAGCTCCCGCAGCAGCGTCTCCGCCGCCGCGGTCGGAATCAGCCGGACCTCACGCCGGTCGCGGGGGTCCGCCACCCGACGGACCAGACCGACCGCCTCCAGCCGGTCGCAGAGCCGGCTCGCCGACGACGGCACGACGTCCAGCAGCTCGGCCAGCCGGTTCACGTTGGTGTCCGGGTGGGCGATGATCAGCGAGAGCACCCGCAGCTGGGTCGGCGAGACGCTGACGGTGTGCCGGGAGGTCGCCGAGTCGAGCACACCGACGAGCGCCTCAGCAGCCGCATCGATGGCTGCGGCAAGATTCGGAGGTCGCTCCACCCGATGTCCCCTGCGATCGTCCCGCTCGTGTTCGCCCCGCCGGTCCGGTCACCGCTCGCATCCGTCGTCCGGGGGGCCGGAACCGCGCCAGTCCAGGCATACGACGACCGCGTCGTCACGGAGATCCGCGTCGGCGTGGTACGCGTGCAGTTCGCGCATCACCGTACCAACTGCCTCGGTCGCCGGTTGCAGCCGAGTGGACCGCATCGATCGCGCCATGGCCCTTTCCCCGTAAGGCTCCTGGCCAGCGGGCTCGGCGGCGTACACGCCGTCGCTGACCACGAAGAGCCGGTCCCCCGGCTCCACCGCGAACTCCTGCACGTCGTACCGGGTCTCGGCGAACATGCCCAGCGGCAGCTGCTGCTCCAGGGCGATCGGGGTGACCGTGCCCCCACGCACCCGCAGCACGTGCGGCGAGCCGGCGTCCACCGCCTTGACCACGCCGCGCCGGGTGTCCAGCTCCAGCAGCAGCGTCGCCACGTGCCGGCTGCCCCGGTGCTGGTAGAAGATGGTGTCCGAGGCCAGCTCGGCCTGCTCGACCAGGCTCCCGCCGGAGCGTCGGGCGTTGCGCATCGCGTTCACGGTGACCGCGGTGAGCAGTGCGGCCGCCAGGCCGTTGCCGGCGCCGTTGAGCACGGTGACGGTGAGCCGGTCGCCGTCGACCGACCAGTCGAAGTGGTCACCACCGACGGTGTACGCCGGTTCGAGCTGGCCGGCCAGCAGGAATGTGCCGTGCGTGACGCTGCGCCCGGGCAGCAGGTCCCACTGCATCTCGGCGGCCATGCTCAGCCGCTCCCGACGACGGGCCCGGCGGTAACGGTCGGTCTCCCGGTCGGCCGCGCGCAGCGCCACCGCCAGCTCGCCCGCCATCTCCTGGGCCACCTTCACCGCCGCCGGGTCCGGGTGGGCGGGAAGCTCGACCAGCAGCACGCCGAGCCGCTCGCCCCAGACCGACAGCGGCAGGTAGGCCCTGCACCGGCCGTCCTCGCCGGCGTCCAGCACGGGCTGCTGACTGCTGAAGCAGCGCTGGGCCACGCCCTGACAGGAGAGGTAGCCGGCGCCCGGCAGCTGCGGGTCGAGCAGGGGCCAGAGCCCGCTGAACCGGTAGTCGGCGATGAACACCTCGGTGCGCGACGCCCCCACCGCCGCACGGATCGCCCGGTCGGCGGCCTCCGCCAACTGGTCGGGCGGGGCCAGGCGCAGGGCGCGCGACACCTGTCCGGCCGCATCCGGCATGTGCATCCTCCGGGACGATTATTGCTCTGGGGCAAGCATCATACGGAGGTCGGCTGACATCGCGGACGCCCGGTTCCGACCGGCGGCCGAGGGACGCGCCGGCACACCCACCGGGCGCTCCGGTGGACCCGCGGTCGAGCGGCGGAGGACCGCGGGGGCGCCGTCAGTCGGCCGGCTTCGTCGCCACCGCGCCGTAGAAGGCAGCGGTCCACCCCCGCGGCGCCGATCGACCGGACCGCCCGACCGAGGAACGCGCGCAGCGAACGGAAGATCACCGCGCGGGGGCCGTACGCCTCCTCGAAGGCGGGGGCCCGGCCACGTCGACCGGGAAGTGGTGCTCGCCGCCGAGCCAGAAGTCGATCATCCGCGCGGTGCTCGGCTGGTCGGGCTCGGCCATCGACGAGGCTCCCTTCCTCGGGCGATGGCCGACAGCGTACCCACCGGTCGGCTCCGGCGGTATCGGCCCATGAACGGCCGCCGGCCGCGATACTGGCCGCGGGCGTCCGGCGGCCAGGAGGTGCAGCGGTGAACTCGGCGAACGGCGCGGCGGTGGTGGTCGGCGTGGACGGCTCGGAGCCGGCCATGCGGGCCGTGCGCCTCGCGGCGGCCGAGGCGGCCCGCCGGCACCGCCCGCTCCGGGTGGTGCACGGCTTCATCTGGCCGCTGCTGCGCGTACCGGTCAGCCCCCTCACGGAGGGACCGCCCGGCGGGGGCCTGCGACACCAGGCCCAGGAGCTGGTGGCCGCGGCGGTGGCCGAGGCGGAGGGGGCGGCGCCGGGGCTGCGGGTCTCCGGGGAGATCATCGACGGCGAGGCCTCCGCCGTGCTGCTCGGCGAGTCCCCCACCGCCACCATGATCGTGCTCGGCGACCGGGGCCTGGGCGGCTTCGCCGCGCTGGTGGTCGGCTCGGTGGCGGTCCAGGTGGCGTCCTATGCGGACTGCCCGGTGCTGGTGGCCCGGGGCGAGGACCACGCGGCCGGGCCGGTGGTGGTCGGGGTGGACGGCTCGGCGCTGTCCCGCGCCGCGGTCGAGTTCGCCGTGGCGGAGGCGGCGGTGCGCGGCGCCCGGCTCCATGCGGTGCACGCCTACACCCACCCGACCTCTAGCGGGCCGGGCGACATGCAACCCCTGGTCTACGAGGAGAACCAGCTGCGCGGCGAGGAGGACCGGGTGCTCGCCGAGTCGCTCACCGGGCTCACCGAGCGGTACCCGGAGGTGCCCGTCACCCGCGCCGCGGTCCACGGCCGGCCGGTCGCCACGCTCACCGAGGCGACCCGCGACGCCCAGCTGCTGGTGGTCGGCGGTCAGGGCCGGAGCGAGCTGGGCGGGCTGCTCCTCGGGTCGGTCAGCCACGGCGTGCTGCACCACGCCGCGTGCCCGGTCGCCGTGGTCCGCTCCCCCGCCTGAGCGTCGCCGGCACGAATGACCCCGACGCCGCCGGGTAGACGTCCCGGGCACGTCTACAGGAGGAGGCAACGATGCCAGGACCACGGCCGGGCAGCAGCGCGTACGACAAGGAACGGGCGCGGCTGCGCGATCTGATCGAGCAGTCCGGGCGGGCGTCGGACCAGGAGGCGAACCAGGTCGCCAACCGGATCCTGCAGGACGACCGCGGCCAACGGGGCATCGTACGGGGGGAACGGACGTTCGGCCCGAAGGGCGAGCGCGAACCCGGCGACCCGAAGTGAAGACGAGGGAACTGGTCGACGGCGCCATCGCCGGTGCGGTGGGCACCGCCGCGTTGAACATCGTCAGCTACCTCGACATGGTGGCCCGCGCCCGCCCGGCGAGCAGCACCCCGGACGAGACCGCGGGCCGGCTGGCCGGGGTGGCACACGTCGACCTCGGGCCCGAGGACCGGGCGGCCAACCGCCGCTCGGGCCTCGGGGCTCTGCTCGGGTACACCACCGGAATCGCGGCCGGGGCGGCCTTCGGGTTGCTGCTGGCCCGCCGGCGGATCCCGCTGCCGGTGGCGGCCAGCCTGCTCGGCGGTGGCGTGATGGCCACCACCGACGGCTCGATGACCGTGCTGGGCGTGACCGATCCGCGGACGTGGCGGCGCACCGACTGGCTGTCCGACATCGTTCCGCACCTGGTGTACGGAACGACGGCCGCAGCCACCTGGAGGCGGCTGCGGCCGTCGGGCCCGGGGCGTTAGCCCCGGGCGTCGCTCTCGTCGTCGGCCACCGGCCCAGCCGGCGGGCCGTACGGCGAGACCTGACCCTTCGGCGTGGGTCGTCCCCGGTCGGCCTGGGACGTCCCGCCCTTGTGCGGATGGCCCACGCCGGGCCCCTTGCTGTCCTGGACGGTCGGGTTGTTCCCGTTCCGGCGCATCTCGGGCTGCTGCACGTTCGTCACGGGCTTGCTCCTTCCGAGTGGACGGCACGCGGCGTCGGCCGCGCACCTGTGCCGGTTACCCGCCGCCGTCGGACGCATTCCGGGTCGGGGGCACGGTCGGGGGTCTGGCCCGGCGCGGGGCGGGTACACCGCCGGGATGCGGGACGATCGGAACGTGGCGCGGGTGCTGCTGGACCGGCAGGGCCGGACGTACGCCGAGGAGGCGGGAATCCGGTTGGCGGACCGCCCCGGACCGCTGTACCAGCTGCTCGTGCTCACCACCCTGCTGAGCACCCGGATCCGGGCCGGGGTTGCGCTCGCCGCCGCCCGGGAGCTCTTCGCGGCCGGCTACCGGACGCCGCAGGCGATGGAGGCGGCGGGCTGGCAGGACCGGGTCGACGCGCTCGGCCGCGGGCACTACCGCCGCTACGACGAGCGGACGGCCACCATGCTCGGCAGCGGCGCCCGGCTCTGCCTGGACCGCTGGCACGGGGATCTGCGCCGGATGCACCGGGAGGCCGACGGCGACCCGTCGGTGCTGCGCCGGTTGCTCACCGAGTTCCCGGGGATCGGCCCGACCGGAGCGGACATCTTCCTGCGCGAGGCCCAGACGGTCTGGCCGGACGTGCGCCCGTACGCCGACCGGCGGGCCCTCGCCGGCGCGAAGCGGCTCGGGCTGCCGGCGAACCCGGGCGGGCTGGCCGGGTTGGTCGGCGACGCCGACTTCGGGCGGCTCGCCTCGGCGCTGGTCCGGGTGGCGCTGGACGAGGAGTCGGCGGGCGAGGTCAGCCGGAGCGCGGCGGCCCGCTGAGCGTCACTTGACCGGCCTGTCCCCGGGCTTGGTCAGGTGCCACACCAGCACCGCGGCGAGCAGCGCGAGCAGCACCACCCCGCCGGAGATCCCGCCGCCCTCCTGGCCGCTGCTCCGGTGCCCGGTGGCGCCGAAGTAGATCACCGCGAGCCCGGCGAGCACGGCGATGAACGTCCGCATGCCTCGGTCCTTCACGTTCCGCACGGTACGGCCCATCCGCACCCGTTATGCGGCTTTTCCGGCCGATTCCCCCGTCCGGGTCACTCCTGCCGGCAGCCGGCGGCCGGACCGCGCAGCCGCACCCGGCGTACCGCCCGGTCGGCCACCTCGACCACCTCGACGGTGAGCCCGGGCAGGCGCACCCTCTCCCCCGCCCCGGTGGGCACCCGGCCCAGCCGGGCCAGCACCAGGCCGGCGACCGTGGTGTAGTCCCGTGACAGCGGAAAGGTCAGCCGTACCCCGACGTCCGGCAGGTCGTGCAGCGGGAAGTCGCCGGGCAGCAGCAGCGCGCCGTCCGGCTCCCGGACCACCCCGCTCACGTCCCGGTCGGTCTCGTCGTACAGCTCGCCGACCACCTCCTCCAGCAGGTCCTCCATGGTCACCAGGCCGTCGATGCCTCCGTACTCGTCGACCACCAGGGCGAGCTGCTCGTGACGCTGGCGGAACTGGCGCATCGCGTCGGCGACCGGGAGCGTCCCGGGCAGCAGCAACGGCGGCCGGGCCCGCTGGCCGGCGGTGGTGTCGCCGGCGTCGACCAGGTCGCGGATGTGCAGCACGCCGCGTACGTCGTCCAGGCCGCCCGGGCCGACGACCGGGGCCCGGGAGCGGCCGGCGGCGGCCAGCCGTCGCATCGCCTCCGTCGCCGGCGCGGACGCCGGCAGGACCGTCATGTCGCGGCGCGCGACGAGGATCTCCCGCAGCGTACGGCCGGCGATGTCGAACGCCCCGGAAAGGATCTCCCGCTGCTGCGCGGAGAGGCCACGCTGGCTGACCAGCATCTCCCGCAGCTCCTCCTCGGTCACCTCCTCCCGACGCGCCCGCGGGTCCCCGCCGCTGAGCCGGACCAGCAGGTCGGTGCTGCGGCTGAGCAGCCAGACCGCCGGCCGGGACAGCCGGGCCAGCAGGTCCAGCGGGGCGGCGCTGAGCAGCGCCCACCGTTCCGCCCACTGCATCGCCAGCCGCTTCGGCGCCAGCTCGCCCACCACCAGCGTGACGAAGGTGAGCGCCACCGTCACGAGCAGCACCGCCACGGCGTGCGCCGCGCCGCCGAGGAAACCCAGCGGTCCGACCAACGGCTCGGCCAGCGACACCGCAGCCGCCGCCGAGGCGAGGAAGCCGGCCAGGGTGATGTAGAGCTGAATGGTGGCCAGGTAGCGGTTCGGCTCCCGGGCCAGCCGGGCCAGCCGGACACCGGTCCGACCCGAGCGACCCAGCCGCCGCAGCTGCCCCTCACGCAACGTCACCAGGGCCATCTCGCTGCCGGAGAGGGCCGCGTTGACCAGGACCAGGACGGCCACCAGGGCGAGCTGACCGGCCATCGCACCCCCTCCCGCTCCACCGCCGCACGCCGCCGGGGCACCCGGTCAGTCGTTCTCCAGGTCGTCCAGGGAGATCGCATGCGTCATCAGCCATCGCGCCAGCGCGGCCATCCCGAACAGCCACAGCGGCGCCGACTCGGTGGTGCCGTTGGTGGCGAAGATGGCGAAGCGCAGGTCCGGTGCCCGGTACGCCTCAATCCGCCATCGGTGCTGCTTGTCCCGCCAGACCGCCGAAGGGTCCATGGCGTCACGGTAGGCGACCACGCCGGCCGGGCGGGTCGTCTTCGTCGGCGCCGGTCAGCCCGGCGGTGCGACCACCTCGCGGGCGTCGTCGGGCAGCCGGCGGGTGGCGCCCCGCCGGTCGAGCAGCTCCAGCAGCGGCACGGCGACCCGGCGGGTGGTGTCCAGGGCCTGCCGGGCGGCGCTGAGGGTGAACGGCTGCGGCAGGCGCGCGAGGACCCGCACCGCATCGTCGAGCGCGCCGGGAAGCAGCACCACGTTCTCCGCCACCCGCAGCAGGACGCCGGCCCTGACGGCGGCGCCGATCTCCCGTGGGCCGAGCCCCAGGTCGCCGAGTCGGTGCGTCTCAGGGGCCTGGAAGGGGCGGTCGCCGTACTCGGCGCGGACCCGGTCGACGGCCCGGGCCACCGGCTCCGGTAGCGCGTCGACCGCCACCGCGGTGACCCGCCCGGCGCGCAGCCGCAGCGGCGGCCGCAGCAGCGCCTCCACCACGGCCCGGTCGGGCAGGGCGAGGCGCTGGCGCAGCACGTCCACCGGCACCCCCGGTTCGAGGGGGTGTTCCGCCGCGTACCGGGTGACCTCCTCGGTGAGCCGGACGCCGAGGAGGCGCCAGTGCTCCCGGTCGGCCAGCCAGTCCCCGGCCACCGGCGCGACGGTGACCGGCACGCCCATCCGGGTCAGCTCACCGGCCCGGACCAGGGCCCGACGGCGCAGCTCCCCAGCGAGGTCGGGCCGGCCGTCCAGCCCGGCCAGGACCGTCGCCCGGGCGGTCGCCGCGCCCCGCCGGCGCAGCGGCGGCGGGGCCACGTCCAGGACGGTCACCCCGCCGGCGACGTGGTGCCGGCCCGGGTCGCGCAGCAGCGCCCGGTCGCCGATCAGCAGCGGCAGCGGACGGGCCAGTCGCAGCCGTACCGTGTCGGGGCCGAGCGGCCGCACCCGGGCGGGCACCGCGGCCGAGCCGACATGCAGGGTGAGGGTGGCCGGCAGGTCGGCGGCCGGGTCGCCGGCGAGCCGCACGTCCAGCAGATCGGTCAGCCGGAACCGACCGGGGCTGAGCAGCGCGTCGCCGCGGGCGAGCCGGTCCCGGGACACCCCGCGCAGGTTCACCGCCACCCGGGCCAGCGCGTCCACCCGCTGCTGCGCGGCGTTCAGGGAGTGCAGGCCG